>CAMGCK010000020.1 GCA_946040795.1 uncultured Lachnospiraceae bacterium | reverse complement strand
ACGAAGCAGCCTGTATATAATATCAAATCTCAGGTCGTTTGTCAAGAACTTTTTTATACCCGCTCGCGTTCCGATCGGTTCTGAAGAACTCAATCTCGAACACCTCGTTACGCGAACAGGTATAGTTTTACCAAACAATGCTCGATTTGTCAAGCAAAGTTTTTAAAGTTTTTCAAGTATTTTCAGGCCATTGCGCCTTCCGGATGACACAATACAAGATGTAGATCACCAACCACTTTAAGGCCCGAAATATCGTACGGGAAGAAAATCTCTTTTGCCTGCTTCAATTCCATTTCACCGCCGTCCCATACAAGTTTTCCGGATCCGGACAGTACGATACCGATCTTAGGAGAGCCCGTTTTTACAATTTCAGTTTCACCGTTTACGGTAATTTCCGTGCATGAGAAGTAGCTGGTCTGTGCCGGGCCGATGATCACGCGCTCATTGCCCCAGTCACCGGAACGAAGAATCGGCTTTTCGGATTTCCAACGCTTCAGATTTTCTTCCAGCGTACAGCCATCATAAATATAAGAATCAAGAAGACGGGCATCGTAGACTTCTTTTGTCATGAACTGCTTGTCGATCTCTTCCTGAGTCATGCCTCTCTTGGTAAACCACTGACGCACAAGATCATAGTTCTGCCACCCCAGAGTAATATCCTGCGGTTCCTGAACTTCAATTACAAAGCAGCCCTGTCCCAGCGCATGCGGAAGACCGCCGCCCAGGAAGAACGCATCGCCTTCTTTTACTTCAAACTTATGGCACAGGCCTTCCAGTTTTTCAAGATTGCCTTCATTATAGTACTTTTCCCAAAGTTCACGGGTAACGCCCTCTTTAAAGCCCAGAATGATATACGGCGGCTCTTCAACGTCATCACGGGTCCCGATGACATACCAGCTCTCTGCTTTACCGTGTTCCTGCCCCCACATCTTCATGGCCATTTCACGGGTCGGATGGCACTGCAGACCATACTGGAACTGCGCATCCAGATACTTTACCAGTACGCCGATGCCGGTTCCGTTGATTGCCATATGCTTTTCGCCCAGAATCTCTTCCGGTGCTTCATTGATAGCCTCAAAAAGGTACATTTTTCTTCCGTCCGGATGAAAGACCTCCGCACAGCCGTAATAAGGATTCTCGGGTTTTGCGTTTTCGACATGCGTCGTAGAGCCGATCCAGGATTCAGAACCGCTTTCGTAGTCTCCTCTTCCGTTTTTAACACCTCTGAACTTATCGATTTCTCTTCCGCCTCTGCCGCGGATCTGATTCTGCACCAGTTCCCATGGCTGATGATACATCGGATTCATTTTATAGTCCTCCTCTTGTCTGCAAGTATACTTTTATTGATTGATCTGCATCTGTGTTCGATGCTTTTCTTCAAATTTCTTTATAGCTTTCTTCCAGCCGCCGCAGTAATAATATACGGTAATAGCCGCACTTCTGAGGAAAGCAGCAATAAGAAGCGCATAGAAAATACCTTCGTGATGTCCGGTCTTCACGCCCAGAAAATAGGTCAGTGGAATGCGTGAGAACGCCCCGAACTGTGCTGTGATCATGGGGACTACTGATTTACCAGCGCCGCGCATGGCATTTACCAGGCATCGGTCCGCTGCGTAATAGAAGCCCTGGAAGCTCATGATCATGAGTCCTCCGGCCGCAATCTCCGCGACTGCCGCCTCCTTCGTGAATACATATGGGAACACATGCCGGAAAGCGATCAGCACGCCGCAGAGCACGGCACCGAGCGCAGTCAGGCTGAAGATGGAATAATTGATTCCCTTTTTGATACGGTCCATATTGAACTTGCCCATGTTCTGTCCCACAAAGGTACAGAGCGCCGTGGACAGGGCCATGACCGGGATATTTATGAAGTCATCGACCTTGGTAACGATACTGTTTGCAGCGATAAAGCTCGGTCCGAAGAAATTGACCGAGGACTGCACGCACAGATTGGCGATCATATTGCCGACATTCTGAATTGCCGCAGGTAAGCCGATCGCAATGACCTGCTTCACTTCATACGCATCGATCTTCAAAGTCTTCAAGCTGATCTTCACGCCGTAACCGCCGTGATTGATGCGCCAGATCACGCCAACACCGGAAACCAGCTGTGAGACCGTGGTCGCGATCGCCACTCCCGGAACCCCCAGGCCGAACGCCAGCACAAACAGAAGATCCAGAATAATGTTCAGAATGCTGCAGAACAAAAGAAACAGAAACGGCCAGGTGGAATCGCCCATGCCGCGCAGAGCTCCGTTTCCCATCTGATATGCCATATTTCCCACCGTTCCGATGTATACTACTACAAGATACCAGCGCGCATCGCTGAAGATCTCTTCCGGTGTTTTTAAAAGTGTAAGAAGCTTTTTTCCGAAGGTAAGGCCCAAAATCGTGATGAACACACTGCAGATCAGTGTCAGGCACGCAACCGTGCCGATGGCTTTCTGAAGTGCTTCTTTATTCTTGGCTCCCACACGCTGCGCGATGACAACATTGGAACCCGCGGAAAGGCCAATCAGGAACATGTTGATAAAACTCATGACCGGCGATGCAGCCGATACCGCGGCAAGGGCATCCGAACCTACAAACCGTCCGACGATCACAGAGTCCGCTACATTATACAGCTGAGTCACGATGCTTCCGAGAAGAATCGGCACCGCAAATATCAACAAGCTTTTAAATATTGGTCCATCCGTAAGATCGATCCGACTTTTCAGTTTCATTCCTTCCTCCAATTCACTTTATACCATTTTAGACTTTTTCACTGTAAAGTCAACCTGAAATCAATCGGAGCTGCAACTGAACGAAAACAGACACAACAAGAATAAAATTCGACTTTACCGGATCTCCTCCGCGCCCTCTTTTGCCGCTTTCTTGCGCATCGTATAATTACCGCAAGCTGCGCAAGGCGGCATTACGGGCACAAAAAAAGCACCTGCAAACGCAGGCGCTTTTCAGCGGAGAAGATGGGATTTGAACCCATGCACGGGTATTAGCCGTCTACTCCCTTTCCAGGGGAGCCCCTTCAACCACTTGGGTACTTCTCCATGGTTGAATAAGTTCTATTCAATTCATTTCCGCAAGCGCGGAGAGGATGGGATTCGAACCCATGTGCCCGTGAAGGCAAACGGTTTTCAAGACCGCCTCGTTATGACCACTTCGATACCTCTCCACAAAATGCTTAAATAGATTAACACATCATTTTCAAAAAGTCAATAATTATTTTTCTATTTCTTGAAGGTTCCCACCTGAAAATCCACCCGCGGTCTCTCTTCACACACCCTCAAAATCGAATGCGGGAATGAAGCTTTCCTTTGCTGTGCCACCCTCCTGAATAAAAGCATTCTCAATTCCAAGGTCCAGCGCATAGGTCAGCAGTCTGTCATATTCCCGCCGCGTGGTTTTCCGGTTCAGCTCCGGATATTTTTCCGAATGGATGACCGGAGTGTACTGACTCATCAGACTGATATAGATCTGATTTCCAAAGGTTTTGTATAATTCATCAACTGCGGCGATGGAATTCTTAACATGTCCCGGCAGCAGCAGATGCCTTACAATGACCCCTTCGCGCATCATTCCGTTCTCATCAAAGACCGCCTGCGGTTTCTGACGCACCATTTCCGTTACTGCCGCCATGGCAGTCTCCGGATAATCCGCTGCGTTGGAAAACGCTTCTGCCAGGGCGGCATCGGAATACTTATAGTCCGTGAGATAAATATCGACCACGTCTTCCAAAAGACGCAGCGTTTCCGTTTTTTCATAACCGGAACAGTTGTAGACAACGGGAATGGCCAAGCCTCGTGCCCGTGCTTCAAGAATCGCCGCCCGGATCTGCAGTGAATAATGTGTCGGCGTTACCAGATTGATGTTTTCAGCCCCCTGTTCCTGAAGTTCCAGGAAGATCTCCGTCAATCGCTCCGAAGTAACTTTACGTGCCTCTTTCATGGAAGATATACTGCCGTTCTGGCAATAGATACAATGCAGATTACAGCCGCAGAAAAACACTGCGCCGGACCCACGTGTACCCGAGATGCAGGGTTCTTCCCAGTAATGCAGTGCCGCGCGCGCCAGAAAGATCTCTTCTCCCGTAAGGCAGTATCCCGATTCATTTTGAGTTCGATCGGCTCCGCATTCCCGCGGACAGATCCGGCAATTCTCAAGCGTCATGCTCTTTCTTCCCTTCTTAAACTGTTCTGTCTTTTATTATACTCCATCACTCTTATTTTTGCCAACCGTTCGTTCAGAGGTATATGCGCAATCCTTTTCTATGTGCTCCAAGCGCTGATAAATCAACAGTTTTTTGCGTTCCCGATCATAAGTCAAAACACCGGATCAACTTTTTGAAACTACTATTCTAAATCGTATACTCTTTCCGTTTTTCTGTTCTATACTCTGCCCTATAAAGCAGAAAGGACACAATTATGGATCTTGAGAGAGAACAGGCATTGTTCCGTGAAAACCTGTTTCGATTTCAATCAGAAAAGGGGCTCTCGGAAGTCAAGCTGAGTCAGGCCATCGGAAAGAGCAATTCGTACATCCAGTCGATCTCTTCCAAAAAGAACATGCCGCGCTTCAGCACTTTCATCGCCATGTGTGATGTTTTAAATCGGGAACCCATCGAATTCTTTCTGCAAGGTGAACCTAACGACTATCTGCTTGAAACCATCCACATTGCAGAATCTCTGAATGAATACGACCAGCGTCGGCTTCTGGAATATGCCGAACAGCTTGCCAGCGAACAGAAAAACAACAAATCACATCATCAGTAAGACCGGACGTATTCTCTATCGTATCCGGTCTTTTTATGCACACAGCGTCCCTGTGCGTTTTTTAGCGCCCCCACTTTCTTCATCCCCCTTGTTCCGAAAGCATCATTTGCATATCTTCTGTTTTCCTTTCTCGCGCCAAGTCCTGCATTGAAACTTCATCCTCTCTGTGATAGAATGAAACAAATCGGCTGAAAGGAACTCTTATGCGCGTCAAGATCATTCGCCACGGAAAAGTAAATATGGACTGGAAAAAGAAATACACCTCCGCGGAGTACGACACCGTCTGGGACCGTTATGACGAAATGGACATTTTCCCCATCACTGTACGAACTGCTCCCTATGAAAACGGAAAAGTCTACGTGACAGACATGAAGCGTACCCATCAGACCGCGGAACAGTATCTGGGTGTCCGGAATTATGAGATCCTGCCTCGCCTGATGAATGAAGTTCCGCTGATTCCGTTCATTCGGAGCCGCATGCCCATCGCCCGCAGAGTTTATGACATCCTGGGACGCATCCAGTGGTATCTGCCCTGGAGCCGGCAGCCGGAAAAGCGCAAAGCCACCTACGCCCGCTGTGATGAGCTGATCCGTTTTCTGGAGGAGCGCAATGAGGACTGCGTGCTGGTTCTGCATGGATTCTTCATGCACGCGCTCATCGGAGCGCTGAAAAAACACGGGTATGAGCTGGATAAAGCACCGTGGCTCATCAAAAATCTCTGTACCGTGGAGGCCGAGAAAAAAGCAGTTTAGACGCTCATCTGAAATTATATCATTCATGGAGCAAAGGAGTTTAGTATATGAAGATCGTTACCTTTAACATCCGCACCAGCGATCGCGATTCCCGTTTTGACGGTGCCAACAGCTTCTGTTATCGCGAATCACTGATCCGTGAAGAAATTGAAAAAGAACAGCCGGATGTTCTCTGTTTCCAGGAGACCCGTCCGTATCAGGCGGACTGGGCTGCGAAAAATATTCCCGGCATGATGTTCCTCGGCTGCGGCCGCGACACCACGTTAGCTAATGACGAGTCCATGCTGGTCGGTTTGAAGATCGGTGCGTTCCGCGTCATTGCCATGGATACCTTCTGGCTTTCACCCACGCCGGAAGTTCCGGGTTCCCGTTACGATGACCAGAGCGATTGCCCCCGCTGTGCGACGGAGCTTCTGGTTCAGTACAAAAAGACCGGTCAGCTGTATCGAATCCTGAACACGCATCTGGATCATATCAGCAGCAGCGCACGTGTACTCGGCGCAACCGCCGTGCTTCATCATCTCAAGGTTTCCGCAGAACGTTTCAAGCACTTCGGATCCTTCAAGACATTGGTCTTCGGTGATTTCAATGCCGAACCCGGTGACCCTGAAATCGACTGCATGACTGCAGACGGAAGTCTGAAGGACATCACCGCCGATGTCGGCTTCACCTTCCACGGTTATCAGCCCTCGGAGATCCATTCCAAGATCGATTACATTTTTACATCCCCCGATGTCTGCGTTTCCTCCGTTGAGAAATGGACTCGCGAGGAAAACGGCCTTTTCCTCTCCGACCACTACCCCATCGGCGCAGTGGTGGATGAATGATCCTCATTTCGGAAAGCATAATCGTTTTCATCACGGGGCGCCCGGATCGTGTCGATCATAGGCTGCCAGTTCTGCTCTTTTACGATCATCGGAACAACCGATCCGATCAGGTTGCTGAACTGCTGATAAGATGTGCTCAAACTTTTCACGGATATAGGGGATGATCGTATAGGATAATCTCCACAACGGAAAATCTCCGGAATAGGAATTAAAGCTTCCGGGGATTTCTCTGTAATCGCCATCCTTGTTCGGCACTTCGAAATATTGCCAGGCGCTCCACGCATAGCAGTCCCAGACCAGTTCCAGAAAAACCTCCTTGTTCAGAAGTTCTGCATAATCATCACTGCAGATCACATCAAAAATGGAATATTAAAACAATCCCGGTGATACTGTAAATGGTACAACAAAAAACATCGGGTTGCAGCTCGAATTTTCCTTACATCCATTTTTTTGTTTTGATATAATAATAGTACCGTCACAGATAAGTTCGTTGATTGGATACGCAATAACTTTCTTGCACGGAATTGTATGTAGGAGGTTATTGATATGTATACTGTAGGTGAATATGTCTTCAGGGCAAATGAGGGAATTTGTCGTATCAGTGAGATTGGACACCCCGATTTTCAAAATTCAAAGGGAGAAAGGGTGTATTACATTCTGATTCCTAAAGAGGATACCAAAACTAAAATATACATACCAACGGAACCGGAGCCGATTGGAATAAGAAGGTTGATCAGTAAAGACGAAGCACTCAAATTGATTCAGAATATTCAATATATCTCGCCAATTGATATTGCGAACGAGAAGAAGCGAGAGCAAGAATATAAACAAGCCCTTCGAAGTAATGACCCATTCCAGTTAGCTGCCATAATCAAAACTCTGTATACAAGAGAGCATTTTAGAACAACACAAGGTAAAAAAACTACTGCTATGGATAAGAGTTGCTTTCAACGAGCAGAAAAGCTCCTGTATTCAGAACTGGCAACTGTGCTGGGGGTAGATGAAATCAGCATTCCGGATATAATTAAAGCAGTAGTCACCGGAAATAATTCTTTCATGATTTCTTGACTTTTGGGTCGTTGAAATTGTATAATGACAGGCGAACGAGTAGCAGTAACTGCGTAAATCCAGTTGCTGCTACTCGTTTTCTCTATTCGTGCAAAATCGCCGCAATCAGAGTTTTGATCAATGACTTTTCATTTGTCAGAAGGAGGTGACCAAGATGAAGAGAGTAAAGGCAGCCTGTATTTGCCAGACCCTGCATTTTCAGTTAAAGGAAGATGTTGGCCATGATTATGCTGTTTCGCTTGTTCAGAAAGATTTGAGCAGTATAAGGCAAATCTTACCAGAAATCGAACCCAGTTTAAAATCCTTACAGAAGAAAAGCAAAGTGTGTAGCTTATGAGCGTAAATCCGACTTCATAGGCTATGCACTTTTTTTGTTGAAAAAGGAGGTCATGAAGTATGCAAGAAAAATCAAATACGCACCTGGAAACCACGCCAGTTTCAAAACTGATGATACAGTATGCAGTCCCCTGTATCATATCTCTTCTTGTGGCTGCTCTTTATAATATCGTTGACCAGATATTCATAGCCAATGCATCATATCTGGGTTCTTATGGTAATGCTGCAAATACAGTTGTCTTTCCCCTTACCGTTATCGCTCTGGCAATCGCTGTTATGATTGGAGATGGATGCTGTGCTTTTGTAAGTTTGAATCTTGGAAAAAATGAGCCTGAGAATGCCAAAAAGAGCGTTGGCAACTCTGTTATTATGGTAATTGTAAGCGGTGTGGTTCTTGCGGTGTTATACCTGGTCTTCAGCACACAGATTCTTTCTATGTTCGGTGGAACAGTGAATGCAGAAACCTTCAGGCAATCAAAAGAATACTTCTTTTATATTACTTTAGGTGTTCCGTTCTATATGTTTGGCCAGTGCATGAATCCGATCATCCGCTCGGATGGAAATCCGAAATTTGCGATGATCTCAACCCTGACAGGAGCTGTACTTAATATCATTTTGGATCCTGTTTTCATTTTTGTCTTCAAATGGGGAATGATGGGTGCAGCCGTTGCTACTGTTATGGGACAGGTCCTTACTGCCATACTGGCAATATGGTATCTTCTGCACATGAAACTTGTGCGGCCGACACGTATCGATTTCAAGTTGGACGGTTCGATCTGCAAGCGAACCTTGATCCTGGGACTTACCAGCTTTTTGTCTCAAATCTCTCTTGTTGCAGCAATGGCAGCTATCAACAATATGATCCGCAAATATGGAGCTCTGGACATTATTTTTGGCCAGGAACAATACGCACAAATTCCTATGGCTGTGGTCGGCATCGTAATGAAATTTTTCCAGATTGTTATTTCTATCGTTGTTGGTATGGCTGCCGGCTGTATTCCAATTGTTGGTTTTAACATGGGTGCCGGAAAAAAGGCACGTGTCAGAGAGTTGTTTTCAAAACTACTTCTTTCAGAGGCTCTTGTAGGGCTTGTTGCGCTTGTTATCGTAGAATTCTTACCGAAGCAGCTGATCGCTGTTTTCGGTGCGGCAAATGAAAGCGTGTATTACACAGAATTTGCCATTCGTGCTTTCCGCATTTATCTTTGCATGATGGTACTTGCCTGTGTGAACAAGGCGTGCTTTATCTTTCTTCAGGCCATAGGAACGGCAGCTGCATCAACATTTCTGTCTATGGTAAGAGAAATTGTCTTTGGTGTAGGATTTGCATTACTTCTTCCTGTTTACTGGGGACTTGATGGAGTTTTATATTCTATGCCTTTATCAGATATTCTGACATTTATCATTGCAGCATTTCTTATTGTCGGGACTTACAAAGAATTGAAGGAGGTAAAATAAACATGAGCAACAGGGCTATCACAATCAGCCGCGAGTTTGGAAGCGGTGGTCGTACAATCGGGAAAGCCTGGGAATCGTCAGAGTGTGGTTGGGAACATGGCCTCAAATGGACCGGGTAAGAAATCAGCAGGAGCTTTTCTCTGCCTGAATCCCAGATACCACATTCTGTGATCACATTCGGCTATCCGGAGAAGCTGCTTCCGGATATTAAAGCAGATTACGAGGATAACCGTGTCCATTTTGAAAAATGGTAAATATTAAGCCCTGCCGGTAGATGACAAGGACCATAATCTTTGCTTGTATAGCGGGGAATTAGGAATCGAGAAGAATGTAGAACAGATTATGTAGCTCTGTTAGCAGAATAATTATAACTTATTTAGAAAACACCTGTATCATCAAATAACTGATAATACAGGTGTTTTTTGCCAACCCAGCAGCAACAGTGCTCAGTTTTCAGCATTACTGTTTTATGAACACTGCGCCAATGCCGTGTGCTTTTTCTTTTTCAGATCAGTACGCAATCATCGGAATGCTTTCCGCTGCTTCTTCTACCGGAGCCTTCATGCCTGCAGCCACTTCGTAAATGTGTTCCGCGGACGCCACGATGTGTTCCGTCATTTCTGTGTACGGCTGACAGCAGATGTCAAAGACGCCGATGTTGTAGTTTTCACCGTCAAAGCGTCCTAACAGGAACTGGTCGTTGCACTGGAAATAATGCGCGCCGACACCGTAGGGATGTGCGGCCACCTTTTCAAAATAATACCGGATGGCAATGCCGCGTTCTTTCTGGGTACGGACAGCTTCCAGACCGGTCGCCGTCAGGCCCTTATCCAACGCGCCAAAGTGGAATTCGCCGATCATGACCGGAAGATCCACGCCCAGATCCGCCACATGCTGAACAGATTCCGTCGGGTCTACTGCGTAACAGTTGATGGAGAATACGTCGAAGTTCTCCCAGCCCGCAGTCAGGTCCGGATCGGAGATCCACGCCCAACGCATGCCCAGGATCATATGGTTCGGGTCAACTTTACGGCAGGCTTTGGAGGGAATCTCCACATAAGCACGCACCATGCGCACCGAGAATTCCTTCAAGTCCTTTTCGGCCTGTGCGGAATAAGCAGACGCCTTCTCCTGACGCTGCTTCAGGTCATCAAAGTTCTTGAATTCCGTGCTCCACGCTGCATTCAGTGCTTCCACCGTGCCGTATTTCTCTTCCAGTGTCCGGATGAGTTCCGCCTTGCATGCGGTCATCTCTTCATTGTAAAGGACTTCATCGGCAATGATAAGATCATCGACAAAAGCCCACGCCGGTTCATTGCGCAGGAAATAGCCGATCTGCCACGGATCGTCCTTCAGGCCGCGGAGCCCCTCTGCTAAAAGAGCGGCATTCTCTGCATATTCCTCGGAAAGAACATCCGGGAAGTCCCGGAAAATGTTGATCTTTGTGGACGGGAATTCCGGAAGACGGCTGACATACGGAACACCGCAGGTACCGTAAAGCGCTTCATCCGACCAGTTGCCGATGGTATTGAAGCCATTCTCACGCAGCATGCCTGCGCACATTTTCTGCCAGCATTCCTTCCAGTCATCACCAAACACACGATACAGATTAGCTGCCATGAAGTTATAGATCACCATGTCACGCGGATCGGTTTCACGCCATTTACCATATTCATAGAACTGTCCATAGGGGCCGTCTGGATCCGGAATCTCTTCCAGCCATTTCTCAACGCCATCCACGCGCGAATCAGAGAACGGGCGCACGCAGTCACAGCCGAAGGAGAAGAACGCATTGCCGTCCGGATCGGTCAGCCACCAGCGGCCATCCTTTTTGATGCTGGAGAAAAAGCCCGTGCCTTCCTTCAGCTTCATATCCAGCGCGCCGCCCCACTTGGACCAGTTTGCAAAGGGATAGCCTTCTTTTACGCGGTCATACTGTGCCGTCAGAAGCGCCTTCAGTTCTTCTTCGCTGCGCACCTTCTCCGGCCAGTCGCGCTGCGCGTTCTGACCAAAACGATCCACCATGATCACATCGTCCAGGGGCTGCTGGCTGGGATACTCCGCTGTATATGCCATGTCGGAGATCTCAATGGTAATGTCATGATGGCAGGGCATGGATACAAGCTCTGTGCGTGCGATGGTCTCACGCTTGATGCGGCTGCCATGGCATACCATTTTCAGTGAGCCGGCCACCGGTTCCGGGAACAGGATCTGGCCATGCAGAAGCTCCGTATCGATCATGATGAAACTTTTTACATTGGGCAGAAGTCCTGTGCGAAGCCTGAAGGTAGGCTCTTCCTTGCCTGCGTCATAAAGATTCAGCTGAAAAGCCATGCTGTGTTCTTCCAGCACCTTGACATAGAACGAAACATAGCGCTCTTTGCGGACTGCAAGCTCCGGCATGAGAATACCGCCGCCGTCCTTGGGAAGCTTCAGTTTAAGACCATTCTCCAGAACTTCCAGCACTTCCGTTCCTTGAGTTACATTGACAGGATCCATGCTCATTTCTTTCCTCCTTATCAGGGTAAAATTAATTCAAAGTCCGCATGCGTCCCGCGAACTGTGTATTCATTCATTGCAAATCCGCCGCCCAGATAAAAGATCGGTTCGCAGCTCATTTCCTGTAAGCTTCGGACATTGAGAGTCTCCTCGCGGACGGGAAGATACCAGGAGGCCTCTTCCGATGCTTCAAATCCGATCTTCACACCGCAAACGTTCCAGACAGTAAGCCAGAAGTTCCCGGGCTTTTTCAGTGCGTTCCGGAAGTCCGAAATAGTGTCCGGTCATCGCGTTGCAGCATGCCGCTGCCGCGTAATAATTGATATTTGTGCCAAATCCGGGGCCGATATTCTCATAGACCCAATTCCCCATCGTCCGCATCCGGGAAGTCAGCAGGGCGGCAAATTTGGCCGGCAGGATCCCTTTGTAATGCGTCAGTGTCCGATAGAACATCATCAACGAAAATACCGTGATGCCTTTCCAGGGATTGTTGCTGTCATTCAGGATCGCGCCATCCGGCAGCATGAGCCTTGTCTGGAAACGCACCGCTGCTTCCGCAGCCTCCAGGTAGCGTGTTTCCCCTGTCATCCGATACACGTACATAAACGGCAGGACCGCATTATCCGCACGGCCGTGAACAGCCGTGCACGCCGGACACAGAAAGCCTCCGTCGTGTGGTGCTCCATAGCCCCGGATCTGAAGCCGGATCAGTTCATCGCACCAGTTTTTCAGCATTTCCTCGTAATGCTTCATGTTAACTCCTTCCTGTCAGAAGAACTGCGTTATAGACTTTTCGGACGCCTGCTGCTTTCAGTGCCTTTGCACAGGCACCGGCCGTACTGCCGGTCGTATAAATATCATCGATCACGATCACGCTGCGGTAACGTCCCGCAGGACCGTTTACAGATAACGCGCGGTTCAGATTCAGCAGGCGATCGGTATTCCGGAGATTTTTCTGCGCTTCCGTATTGGCACTACGCACAAGATACGACGCGTCTACCGGAATCCCCCACACGGCAGAAAGCCGATCCGCGATTTCCTCCGCCTGATTGTACCCGCGCTCCCGAAAACGCTTTTCATGCACCGGAACCGGAATCAGCGCTTCTGCATCCCAGCTCTTCACTTTGGTCAGAAAACGCTCTGCCATGTCCAGGCAGGGATAGTCCAGAAGCTGCGGATCCTGATGGTATTTGACTTCTGCCATCATGCGGCGAAGTGCTTCCGAACTGTACTGTGCCCAGGCAATGCCTTCCTCAAACGCCGGCGGATTCCGCCTGCAGTTCGGGCAGTACTCAGCGGTTTCATCCTGAATGGGCTGACCGCACTTAAAACAGGTGGGACCTGTCACATACCGGATCTTTTCCCGACAGGGCGCGCAGATCAGCGTTTTTCCCGGCGGCAGCACCATCCGGCAGATGGGACAATGCTTGGGATACAGAAGATCAAGAATCGCCATAGACCTGTTTGATCATGTCCAGCAGACCGGTATAGCGCCGCTGCTCATCATTGTTCCGGATCATCTGCACAAATGTATCGTAGTTTCCGACAATGCACACGCAGGATTTTGCGCGGGTAATGCCGGTATATAACAGATTGCGGTTCATCAGCATGCGGGGACCTGTCAGGAGCGGCATGATGACCGCCGGATATTCGGAGCCCTGTGCCTTGTGGATCGTGACCGCATAAGCCAGTTCCAGTTCATCGGCGGCTGCATAAGGATATGTGACCATTTTCCGGTCTTCATATTCCACCGTGATGGTTTCCTCAAAATGACTGATGCGGCGGATCACACCGGTGTCTCCGTTGAAAACGCCCATACCGCGTTCCGTGGGGAAGGTATGCTCCACAGTCCATTCCAGCTGATAGTCGTTTCGAATCTGCATGACCTTGTCGCCTTCACGGAAAATACCGAACGAAAATTCCTTCTCCTGCTTGGCGGGGGATGCCGGGTTCAGCGCTTCCTGCAGAACCTTATTCAGATTTTCCACACCGAGTGCGCCCTTCCGCATGGGAGTCAGGACCTGAAGGTCCTTGGTTTCCGCATGTACATAGGCCGGCAGCTTATCCTTTAACAGCGTGATGGTGGCGCCTGTGATCATGCCTGCGTTGTCACGCAGAATGAACAGGAAATCGTTGGAGCGTTTCACTTCCACGATCTCCCCGGCATTGATGCGGTGTGCGTTCATGATGATGTCGCTCTCTTCCGCCTGACGGAAGATCTTGTTCAGACGCACCACCGGGAAGCATTCCGAACGGATCAGATCCTTCAAAACTTCACCGGGTCCCACAGAGGGCAGCTGGTCCACATCGCCCACCAGGATCAGACGCATACCGGGGACGATGGCCTTTAACAGCGCATGCATCAGTGAAATATCCACCATGGACATTTCATCGATGATGACGACATCGGCTTCCAGCGGCATATCCGCATTTCGCTGAAAATAAGATCCGTTTCCGTTCGTGGGGTCTCCGTTCACTTCCAGCATGCGATGGATGGTCTGTGCCTCATAGCCGGTGGTTTCCGTCATGCGCTTGGCCGCGCGTCCGGTGGGTGCCGCCAGAAGAATGTCCAGTCCTTCCCGTATGAAATAACGGATGATGATATTGATGGTCGTGGTCTTTCCTGTACCGGGACCGCCGGTGATGATGGTGATGCCGTTCTGCACAGCTTCATAGACCGCGCTCCGCTGAAGCTCGTCAAGCACCACGCCGCTTTCCTTTTCCAGACGCTTTAAATTGGACGCGATCTCGCTGACAGAAACGGAACCGTCCCGCAGATTGAGATCCTTCATCATGATCGCAGTATCCGACTCCATCCGGTAATATGCCATCAGGTATACATGTTCTTCCGTGCTGACGCGTTTGATGACGATTTTTTTGTCCATCAGAAGGTCTGTCAGGACGTTGTCAAATTCGGCGATCTCCGTGGAAAGGAGTGCTTCCGTGTCCGCAAAAAGATGATCCTTGGGAAGATAAGTGTGTCCCATGCCTCCGGCCTGGCCGAGCACATACAGCACACCGCAGCGAACGCGGTATTCGGAATCCGGACGAATGCCCATCTTGACGGCAATATCATCGGCGGACTTGAAGCCCATGCCCGGAATGTCCTCCGCTAGCTTATACGGATTCTCGCGCACTACCCGGTACAGGTCCATTCCGTAGCGGCGGTAGATCTTTACCGACATCTGCAGACTGATTCCGTACTGCTGCAAAAACAGCACTGCATTTCGCACTTCACGCTTCTCAATGACCTGCTCCGCGATCTGCATGGCTGAACGCTCACTGATGCCGCGCACCTCGGAAAGCCGCTCCGGCTCTTCCTCCAGAATACGAAACGTATCCGCGCCGAATTTCTGCACAATGCGCTTAGCCAGTGCCGCGCCTACGCCCTTAATGGCTCCGCTTCCAAGATAACGTTCAATGGAGACCTCATCACCGGGTGCACTGAACTCGTAGCTTTCCATTTTCATCTGTTCCCCGTAGATGGGGTGCACGACAAACTCGCCCCGTGCCGTCAGGTACTCTCCCTCGGAAATCGTGGGGAACACCCCGGTCACGCAATGCTCTTCATCATCGGTCGATAAGGTCAGGACCGTATATCCGTTTTCTTCATTGCGGTAGGATATCCGTTCCACATAGCCGGTAAGTTCTTCCATTACGTCTCCAAAATGTAAATAAAATCGCTATGATACAGCACAGGCGAACGTGGTGTGCACGTTCGCCTGTTCCTTATTCTCTGGTTTCTTTCGGTCAGTCGTCTGCGCCGAAATCGTAGTTATTGATGAATTCAATATAGCGGCCCGTACCGATGGCTACACAGTTCATCGGATCTTCCGCAATCATGGTCTGGATAGAGGTCTTCTCTTCCAGCAGACGGTCCATGCCGTACAGCAGCGCGCCGCCGCCGGTCAGTACAATACCGCGGTCGGAAATATCCGCTGCCAGTTCCGGCGGCGTCTTTTCCAGGACTGCATGTACCATGTCGACGATCTTGTTTGCGGATTCCGTCAACGCTTCCAGGGTTTCATCGGAAGTCAGGGTAACGGTCTTGGGAAGACCGGTGACCAGATTACGGCCGCGGACATCCAGTGTCAGTTCCTCATCACGCTTATAGCAGGTACCGATCTTGATCTTGATCTCTTCTGCAGTTCTTTCACCAATCAGAAGGTTATGTTTTCTTCTCATGTAACGGACGATGGCTTCATCGAAATCATCGCCGGCCACCTTCAGGGAATCCGAAACAACGGTTCCGCCAAGGGAAATAACAGCGATATCCGTGGTACCGCCGCCGATGTCAACAATCATATTTCCGCAGGGCTTTGCAATATCAATACCCGCGCCAATGGCAGCTGCTACCGGCTCTTCAATGATGAAGACCTCGCGTGCACCTGCATTGATGGTTGCATCTTCTACTGCCTTTCTTTCAACCTCGGTAATATGAGACGGTACACAGACGGAAATACGCGGTCTGCGGAACGTACGCTTGCCGAGCGCTTTCTGGATAAAGTAACGGATCATCTTCTCCGTGATGGTGTAATCGGAAATGACACCCTGACGAAGCGGGCGAACGGCCTTGATGTTGCCCGGCGTTCTGCCGATCATAAGGCGCGCCTCTTCACCGATTGCCTTGATTTCATTCGTGTTGACATCGTATGCAACAACAGAGGGCTCCTTTAAAACGACACCCTTACCGTTAATATATACCAGAATGCTTGCAGTACCTAAATCTATACCAATATCGGCTCCACTACCAAAAAAGCCCATGTAAAACTCCTCTCAAAAACGAAAAACAACAGACAACTATGGTGCCGGATGCACCTCACAAATCAAATCAGACCACACTCCAACCTTCGTCAAAGTACCTTATTAAGCATAAAACAACTCCCGTTTTTTGTCAATGTAAAAACGGGAGTTTGCTCAATCAATTTATTGTATTTTCCCGACCGTTCTGCGGCCGGTTTGCGTTCCTTGATCAGCCGATTTCCAGATCTGCAAGATCCGCCATTTCATCCGAATCCATCTTGAACTGCAGATTATACAGGCGGGTGTAAGTGCCGTCCAGTGCCATCAGTTCATCATGTGTACCCTGTTCCACAATGCGGCCCTTGGAGATCACGGCGATCTCATCGGCGTTCTTGATCGTGGACAGACGATGCGCGACAACAATGGTCGTACGGCCCTTGCATAGCTCATCCAGTGCCTGCTGGATCAGAACTTCCGTGGTGTTATCCAACGCGGATGTGGCTTCATCCAGAATCAGGATGGCCGGATTTTTCAGGAAGACACGAGCGATGGAAAGACGCTGCTTCTGACCGCCTGAAAGACGGACGCCGCGCTCACCGATCTGTGTATCATAGCCCTCCGGCATCTCCATGATGTAATCATGAATATTGGCGCGTTTTGCAGCCTCGATCACTTCCTCTTCCGTCGCGTCCAGACGGCCGTACAGGATGTTGTCACGAACGGACGCATTGAAAAGATAAATATCCTGCTGCACGATTCCGATGTTTCTTCTCACGGATTCCATCGTCATGTCGCGGATGTCCTTGCCGTCGATCAGGATGGCGCCCTCACCGATCTCATAGAAATGCGGAAGCAGATGGCAGATGGTGGTCTTACCGCCGCCGGAGGGACCCACGAGCGCATATTTCTTACCCTGCTTAATGTCCAGATCCACATGATCCAGCACTCCCTTCTTCTCATCGTAGGAGTAAGAAACATCCTTGAATTCGATGTGGCCCTGCAGTACACCGCAGTCCTTTGCACCTTCACGGTCTGCTTCAGAGGGCTCGTCCATGATCTCCAGGAAACGTTCAAATCCCGTCGCACCGTTCTGGAACTGCTCCATGAAGTTGATGAGCGTAGTGACCGGGTTGATGAACAGGCCGATGGAAACGACGAATGCGGAATAGTCACCGAAGGTGATCTTGTTATCGTACAGGAACAGACCGCCGCCGATCAGAATGACAACGTAGAAAACATTGGTAATGAAAGTTGTTGAAGAATGGAACTGAGCCATTGCCTTGTAGGAATCACGACGAGCCTCGATAAAGTCCTGGTTGCCGTATTCAAACTTTTCACGTTCCTTGTCCGCGTTATTAAAAGCCTTTGTGACGCGGATACCGGAAATGCTGCTCTCAAGAGATGCATTGATGACGGCGATGGACTTTCTGGAATGTGTGAAAGCTTCACGCATGCGGTCCTTTAAAAGCACGGTTACCAGGATCATGAACGGCACGCAGGCAAAAACGATCAGCGTCAGCCAGACATTGATGCTGCAGAGATAGCAGAAGGAAACTACGATCGTAATGGAAGAAATCAGCACATTTTCCGGGCCGTGATGTGCAAGCTCGGAAATATCCATCAGATCGTTTGTCATACGTGACATGATCTTACCGGTCTCGTGGTTGTCGTAGAATCTATACGGCAGCGTCTCCAGATGATCAAACATTTCCCGGCGCATCTGAGCCTGGATGTGAACACCCATCATATGACCCTGATACTGGATGAAAAATTCCAGCAGCATACGCAGCACGTACAGCATCAGCACGAGAAGGCCCGCAAAAATGATCATGCGATAGTTGCGGTTCGGAATCAGATCGTTCAGCATTCTGCGTGTGACGACCGGATAAATGATGCCGATCAGCGCGACCAGAAGCGACGCCCCCATGTCCAGTGTAAACAGCTTCATCTCAGGTCGGTAATAAGACATAAAGCGCTTCAGGTTTTTCATTTCAGTTTCTCCTTTACATAGATCAGGTCCTCCGGTGTGGTGACCTTAATATTTTCATAGCTGCCCATCGTAAGCCGGACAGGATGATGGCTGAAATTTTCCACAACCATGGCATCGTCCGTGATATTCATCCCGTTGCTGCCATTGTCGATCAGATTTTGATATGCTTCTGTAATGATTTCCCGTGAAAAGCCCTGCGGTGTCTGAATGATCCAGCACTTTTCCCGGTCCGGAGTAGACGCGACAAAGCCGTCTTCCCCGGCGATTTTAATGGTATCCTTGGAAGGCACCGCCGCAACTGCCGCGCCGTACGTGATCGTATCCTGAAGGACCCGTTCAATGGTTCCCCGATCCACCAGACACCTTGCCGCATCATGGATCAGCACATAATCGCAGCCGCCCAGTTCGTCCAATGCGCGGAGCCCATTCACGGAAGACTGCCATCGTTCGCGGCCGCCGCAGGTAATAATGACGTTTTTATTGTTTTTTCCCATTCTTGCATTGTGCTCCAGAAGGGCCTGCATAAAAGCCACATGCTCTTCATCCGTCACGATGCAGACCACATCCGCCAGATCCAGAAACTTATCTGAACTGTGCATAAAAATGGGCTTTCCGTTGATTTCCAAAAACTGCTTCGGAACCGCGCTGTTCATGCGGGTTCCTTTGCCGGCCGCAAGGACCAGCACTCCGATTCGACTCATTATTTAACTTTCTTTCCGCTTAATAAATCACAAAATCAGGCCGGGAACAAGATATGCTAAGATGTCAATGATCACTGCGGCCATAATAATACCTGCAAAAATGGCGACAGACGCCTTTTTAATGTCATACTCAAAAAGGGAGGCAATGAGAGATCCGGTCCATGCGCCGGTTCCGGGAAGCGGAATGCCGACAAACAGGAGCAGGAAAATAAATTCTCCCTTTTCCGCCCCCTTGCTCTTCTTTGACGCGCGCTTCTCCAGTGCTTCCACAAATCGCACCAGGATATGATGCTTTTTCATGAACGCGAAGATCTGCCGGATGAAAAGCAGAATGAACGGGATCGGAATGATATTGCCGATGATGCAGAACAGATTGGCTGTCACAAACGGAATCTTCAGGAGTGAAGCCAGGATCAGACCGCCGCGGAGTTCAATGAGCGGGATCATGGATACCAGCGCAACAAAAACTTCCTTGGGCATCCACTGTCCCATCGTCTGGGCATACCAGTTTGCAAGAGCTTCCATTTAACGTTCCCCCAGTTTTAAATTCGGAACGGCATTTAAGTCCCAGTCGGAACGGGTACCGCTCATGTATTCATAATAACCCGCGCAGCCGATCATGGCGGCATTATCCGTGCAGAGGATCGGAGACGGTGCATAGAAACGAACACCGGCTTTCTCACAGGCTTCCGTCAGCGATGCGCGAAGCGCGGAGTTGGAAGCAACGCCGCCGGCAATCGCCAGATCCTTATAGCCCTTTTCCTTTACAAACGCCATGGCTTTCTCCGTCAGGACATCCACAACCGCCTTCTGGAAGGAGGCTGCAAGATCCGCGTCATTCACCTCTTCCCCTTGCATCTTTGCATGGTTCAGATAATTCAGCACCGCGGACTTCAGGCCGGAGAAGCTGAAATCGTAGAACGCGCCTTCCACCTTGGCCTTCGGGAAGGTGATGGCTTCCGCATTGCCCTCTTTGGCTTTTTTGTCGATCTTGGGGCCGCCCGGGTAACCGAGGCCGATAGCTCTTGCCACCTTATCAAAAGCCTCACCGGCCGCGTCATCCCGCGTATGACCGATGATACTAAATTTCCCGTAATCCGTAACTTCCACCAGATGAGTGTGGCCGCCGGATACCACAAGACATGCAAAGGGCGGTTCCAGATCCTTGTGATCGATGAAGTTCGCCGCTACATGGCCTTCAATATGATGCACACCCACAAGCGGTTTATTCGCCGCGAAGGCAATGGCCTTTGCAGCGGAAACGCCCACAAGAAGCGCTCCCACCAGCCCCGGGCCGTAGGTTACCGCGACTGCCGTCATATCGTCCAGCGTCATATGAGCTTCCTTCAGTGCCTCATGCACCACCGGAATTACTTTTTCCACATGTTTACGGGATGCGATCTCCGGCACCACGCCGCCGTACAGCGTGTGCAGCGCGATCTGCGAGGAGATCACATTAGACAGGACTTCCCTGCCGTTTTTTACCACTGCGGCTGCTGTTTCATCACAGGAGCTCTCAATGGCCAGAATATAGACATCTTCCATAAAAGTACCTTTCGTGTACATTTCCCGTCCCACAGCGGGACAGACCTTCCATAGGGTCGGTCACTCCTCCTCGAACATCAGGTCCACAGAATGACCGTCCTTCGGGATGACACAGTTTTCAAAGATTGCGGCGATATCGTCCCGATGCTGCTCGGGATGTGTCATGGCCGGGCTGTAATGCGTGAACCAGAGTTCCCGGACACCTGCCCGCTTGGCTAACTCCGCGCCCTCCTGCATCAGCATGTGCTTATGCTCCTTCACGCGGCTCAGTTTGTCCGGTTCGCCGTACATGCCTTCACAGATCATGAGATCCGATCCGGCTGCATTCTCCACGATGGCATCCACCGGCCGGGAGTCCGTCACATAAGTCACCTTTAACCCCTTGCGGTCCGGTCCCATGACCATGTCCGGCGTGTAGGTCACGCCCTCTTCCGTCACAGTTTCACCATGCTGCAGGCGATTCCAGAGTTTCAGCGGGATACCGGCCTCCTTGGCGCGCTGCGCGTCAAAACGGCCCGCGCGGTCAATGGAGATCGTATAGCCGTAGCAGGGAACTCCGTGCTGCACCTTGAATGCGTGGATCTTATAGCCGTTCACTTCAAAATCGGCCGATGCCTCCGTGAACTCCCTGAAAACGATTTTAAACGGTAATTCCGGCGCTACGACACGGAGGGCGTTCACCACGCGCTCCAGTCCCTTGGGCCCGATGAGGATCAGATCCTCCTTGCGCTCCGCATTGCCCATGGTGAGCAGCAGGCCCGGAAGGCCGCTGATGTGATCGCCGTGATAATGCGTAAAGCAGATCACATCCACCGGGTTGGAGGAATATCCTTTTTTGCGAAGTGCCATCTGAGTACCCTCACCGCAGTCGATCATCAGCGAACTGCCGTTATAGCGTGTAATGAGGGAGGTCAGATAGCGGAACGGAAGCGGCATCATGCCGCCGGTTCCAAGGAGACATACTTCTAACATAGCTGCCTTTCTTTATTATCAAATATCAGCGCCGTAGATCAGCGCATCTTCCACAGGGTCCTCGTAATACCCTTTCCGAAGGCCGATCCGGGCAAACCCGTGCTTCTCGTAGAGAGCGATGGCCGGTGAGTTGGACGCGCGCACCTCCAGCGTCAGACGGGCCAGACCGTTTTCACGGGCATATTCCGTCATGGCTGAAACCAGCGCGTCTCCGGCACCTTTTCTCCGGCACTCCGGGAAAACAGCCACATTGGCCACATCTGCCTCATCCAGAACGGTGATCATGCCGGTGTAGCCCACCATGCTGCCCGTCTCATCTTCAGCGGCAAAAAATACATAGATCGGATTCTGCAGGCATTCCGTCAGTGTTTTCTCCGACCAGGGCCGGGAAAAGCAGGTCTTCTCAAGAAGCGCCGCTGTGGAAATGTCTGCTTCCGTCATTCTCCGTACGTTCATGCTCACTCCGTGGCAAGGCCGGCGGCTTCCCGCTCCTGCTCTGCCTGGGATTTTTTCAGGTAGACCGGTTCAAACTCAAACGCGCTGACAGCCTTGCCCTGCTCAAAAAGTACACGGCCGTATTCCGCAACAGCGGACGCGCGGGGGCTCTTCATGTGTGCCGGCGCAAAGACCGGAGCTGCCGCTGCCGTGCTCAGGATCACCTCTTTATAAACGTCTGCGCCATCGCCCAGGTACAGCACACGACTGCCGGTTTCAGCGGCGCAGGCTTCTGCTTCTGCCACGATCTCACGGACCGGAAGGCAGCAGGATTCCTTCAGACATATAAACGCTTCCCCGTCAAAACGGTACAGCGCGGTATAGACTTCCGTCCGGCGCGCATCCATCATGGGGCAGAGTACATACTGCGAACCATGGCAGGCATAGGCCATGGCAGCCAGTGTGGGGACGCCTACGACCGGCTTGTCTGCGGCATAGGCCAGGCCTTTTACCGTAGCAGCGCCGATGCGCAGACCGGTAAAGGAACCGGGTCCCTCGGAAACAGCAAACACATCCACATCCTTTGCGGCCGTTTCCGTGATTTCCATGACGGAGCGGATCATCGGCAGCAGTGTCTGTGAATGTGTCTTTTTAAAATTAGTCGTATATTCGCATACGATCGCATCGTCCTTCAGCAGAGCGGCAGATGCCGTCATGGCTGCGGATTCGATTCCCAGGATCTTCATGGACATTCCTTTCAAAAATCCGGTTCGGTGATCGTGATCCGGCGGAAATCATCGCCAAGCTCCGGTGCTTTCTCAATCAGCACCTTCTTCACCCGCGTGGGGATGAGCTCGGCGATCAGCATAGACCATTCGATCAGCGTAACGCCGTCACCGAAGAAATACTCCTCGTAGCCGATTTCGTTCATTTCATCGATGTCGTCAATACGGTACACATCAAAATGATACATGGGGAGACGGCCGGAATGATATTCCTGCACGATCGTGAAGGTGGGGGAGACCACATCGTCCCCAATCTCCAGGCCCCTCGCAAAGCCTTTGGTAAACACGGTCTTGCCCGTTCCGAGATCCCCGTTCAAACAGACAATTTCTCCGGGAGCTGCCGCGCGGCCCATCTCTTCACCGATGGCCATCGTTTCTTCCGGAGAGTTTGTTTCAATTATTCTCTTCATACTGAGCTTTCCTGCCGCGGCATTAAAGGCGCGTTTTGCCTCCGCGCCTTTTATACGCAGCATCCTATTACTGTGCGTCCTCGACGTTTGTCTTATGGATCCACTTCAGATAAGCATTCATGAACTGGTCCAGAGCACCGTCCATGACGGCCTGAACATTACCCGTTTCCTCCTGCGTACGAAGGTCCTTGACCATGGTGTACGGCTGGAAGACATAGGAACGGATCTGGGAGCCCCAGCCGTTTTCCTTGACTTCACCGCGGATGTCGGACAGCTGGTTTTCATTTTCCTGCTTCTTTAACATGTATAACTTGGCACGCAGCATTTCCATGGCCTTATCCAGGTTCTGGTAATGAGAACGCTCATTCTGGCAGGCAACAACAATGCCGGTGGGAAGATGCGTGATACGGACGGCGGAAGACGTCTTGTTGATGTGCTGGCCGCCGGCACCGGATGAACGGTAAACATCGATTCGAAGATCATCGTCCTTGATCTCCACATCCAGGCTCTGCTCGATAACGGGCATGATGTCACAGGAAACGAACGAGGTCATGCGCTTACCGACGGAGTTGAACGGAGAAATGCGGACAAGACGATGAATGCCGTGCTCGGAACGAAGATATCCGTACGCGTTCTCGCCGGTGATCTGGACGGTAACGGACTTGATGCCCGCTTCATCGCCGTCCAGATAATCCAGGACTTCAATGGAGTAGCCCTTCTTTTCCGCCCAGCGGGTGTACATACGGTACAGCATGCCGGCCCAGTCACAGGCCTCAGTACCGCCGGCACCGGCGTTCAGACGGAGGATGGCGTCGTTGTGGTCAAACTCATCGCAGAGGAGCGTGGTGATGCGAAGCTCTTCAAAACGGGTCTTGAAATCTTCAAATTCCGAAGCGACTTCTTCCACCATGGAAGCGTCTTCTTCCTCTTCACCCATCTCGATCAGCGTGGCAATGTCTTCATAAAGCTGCTCCAGGCTGTCAAATTCCTTGACAGTATCCTGAAGATTCTTCAGTTTCTTGGTGATCTCACTGGACTTATCCGGATCATTCCAAAAATTGGGGTCCTCCATGTACATGGAAAGTTCTGTGATCTGTTCCTTCTTTGCGTCCAGGAAAAGTGCGCTCTTTAATTCCTGTAACGGCTGTGCGTACTGGGAGCGCGCATATTTGTACTGGTCAAATTCAACCATAATCTGTCCTTTCAGTGTAACTTATGTTCGGGGCATCAGTTTGCCATGCCGGGTCTGCCGTGGCAGTTCTTGTATTTCTTGCCGCTTCCGCACGGGCACGGGTCATTCGGGTAGATCTTGGCGGACGCACGCTTGACCGGTTCCCGGGCCTTGGTATCGTCCTTGTTGGTACCGGTGATCTTGGCTACCTGCTCACGTTCCTCCGGACGCTCAATACGTGCATGATAAATGGAACGGACGGTATCCTCACGGATGCTGGCCATCATGCCGTTGAACATGTCATAGCCGGCCATCTTGTACTCCGTCAGCGGATCGCGGTTGCCGTATGCCATGAGGCCGATACCCTGGCGCAGCTGATCCATGTCGTCAATGTGATCCATCCATCTGCGGTCGATGACCTTTAAGAGAACCACACGCTCCAGTTCACGCATCTGCTCGATGTCCGGGAACTCCGCTTCTTTCTTTTCATACAGCTTGACAGCCTGCTCCTTGAGCACATGCTTCAGCTTGTTCTTATTGAATTTTTCCACATCGTCGATGCGGATGGGCTCCTCAATGGGAATGATGGGAATCAGCACCTGGTTGAATTCCGCCATGTTCCACTGTTCCGGAGACTCATCGTCCGGAATGGTCATGTCCACGATATTGTCGCAGACATCGGTGACCATCTTCATGATGACATCGCGCATGGATTCACCGTCCAGTACCTGGCGGCGTTCTTTGTAGATGATCTCACGCTGCTCGTTGATGACCTCATCGTATTTCAGGAGATTCTCACGCACGGAGTAGTTGTTGCTCTCGATCTTCTTCTGTGCCTTTTCAATTGCGCTTGAAAGCATCTTGTGTTCGATCTGCTGACCCTCTTCCACGCCAAGCGCGTTGAAAATGCCCATGATGTGTTCAGAACCGAAGAGACGCATCAGATCATCTTCCAGGGAGATGTAGAAGCGGGATTCACCCGGATCGCCCTGACGTCCGGCACGGCCGCGGAGCTGATTGTCGATACGGCGTGCTTCATGGCGCTCCGTACCGATGATCTTCAGACCGCCGGCTGCCTTGGCCTGCTCATCAAGCTTGATATCCGTACCACGGCCAGCCATGTTGGTGGCGATGGTAACGGCCTTGTACTGACCGGCTTTTGCAACGATCTCCGCTTCCATTTCGTGGAACTTGGCGTTCAGCACGTTGTGCGGGATGCCGCTGCGCTTTAAAAGGCCGGAAAGAAGCTCGGAAACTTCAATGGTGATCGTACCGACCAGTACGGGCTGACCGCGGTCATAGGCCTCTTTTACGGCTTCTACGACGGCCATGTACTTTTCCTTCTTGGTCTTATAAACAGCATCGTCCAGGTCCAGACGGGCAATGGGCAGGTTGGTCGGGATCTCCACGACGTCCATGCCGTAAATATTACGGAACTCAATTTCTTCCGTCAGTGCCGTACCGGTCATACCGCACTTCTTTTCAAACTTGTTGAAGAAGTTCTGGAACGTGATGGTGGCAAGAGTCTTGGATTCACGGTTGACCTTGACATGTTCCTTGGCTTCAATGGCCTGATGCAGACCGTCAGAGTAACGACGGCCCGGCATGATACGGCCGGTAAACTCATCGACAATGAGAACTTCATTATCCTTGACCACATAGTCCTGATCGCGGAACATCAGGTAGTTCGCTCGAAGAGCCAGCGTCATGTTATGCTGCAGTTCCAGGTTTTCCGGATCCGCATAGTTCTGGATCTGGAAGAACTTTTCAACCTTTTCCACACCCTGCTGGGTCAGGTTGACGACCTTGTCCTTTTCATTGACCATGAAGTCCCCGGATTCTGCTTGCATCTCACCCATGATGAGATCCATCCTGGAGGTCTCCACTTCATTTTCACCGCGCTGCAGGCGCTTGGCCAGCATGTCACAGACTTCATAAAGCTGGGTGGATTTGCCGCTCTGACCGGAAATGATCAGCGGAGTACGCGCTTCATCGATCAGGATGGAGTCCACTTCATCGATGATGGCATAATGCAGACCTCTGAGAACCAGCTGGCGCTCGTAAATGACCATGTTGTCACGCAGATAGTCAAATCCGAGCTCATTATTGGTAACATAGGTAATATCACAGTTATACGCTTCGCGGCGTTCTTCCGGCTTCATGCTGTTTAAGACACAGCCGACAGAAAGGCCGAGGAAACGATGCATCTGACCCATCCACTCCGCGTCGCGGGCTGCCAGGTAATCGTTGACAGTGACAACGTGTACGCCCTGACCGGTCAGTGCGTTTAAATATGCGGGAAGAAGACAGGTCTGTGTCTTACCTTCACCGGTTTTCATCTCCGCGATACGTCCCTGATGCAGGATGATACCGCCGATGATCTGTACTTCAAAGTGTTCCTGATTGATGCATCTTCTTGTGGCCTCGCGCATGGTGGCAAAGGCTTCCGGAAGGAGATCGTCCAGGGTCTCACCTTCTTTATTTCTCTTTTTGTATTCATCCGTCTTTGCGCGGAGCTCTTCATCAGAGAGCGCCATCATGGAGGGACGGAGCGCGATGATCCTGTCGACCAGCGGACGGATCCGCTTGATCTCCTTTTCGCTTCTTGTGCCGAACAGTTTCGTTATTAAACTCATGGTTACCTCCCGTGCACATTTATTGATAGTATATCACTAAACGCGCGGTTATTCAAACATATATTTGCGGATAATGCTAAAAGGCGCCCCCGACAATGTCAGCAGTTCCTCGTGAAATCCCTTCAGGGTATAATCCGCTTCTTTTGAAGCCTGTGTCCGGATGTCCTCGATCTCAATGGCACCGACCACATAATCCAGATATCCACCCGGATCACCGAGTACGTACTCATAGATCCATTCGGCAGCGTCCTCATTGCCCTCACCGAAATACTCTTCCACGAATTCGCTTACATCTTCAACGTCCCAGCCTTCGGCGTGAACTCCCAGGTCCGCGCGCGCATACAGGCAAAGCGTAACAAAATCGTTGATCTTCGCAAATTCGGCGGCATCGTCGGAAACACCGTCAATGAGATAATAAGAATTCAGTTCCACGTATTCCGCCCAGCCTTCTGCAAAGCCGCCGGTTCCCAGAAGCTGGTGCAGAACCAGATTGGAGTGTTCCTTCAGGAAATTGGTCTGGAACAGATGGCCGGGGTAACCCTCATGTGCCATTGTTGTGAAAATGTTCTCCGGTTCCTCGCCGCGGTCACAGTTGATCAGAATGTTGTTGATGGTCGTGGTATCCACCGGCGGAATGAAGTAGCAGGCCGGGCTCAAATACTCACGAAGCGATTCATCCACATAATCAATATTGTAATCCACCTCGGAAAGTGCCGGATAATCTTTTTCCGTGGCCGTGATCAGCATATGCATGAGTAGATTGGGATCCGTTGACGGATAGACTATACTCTCCCATTCCTCATACACATCCGGATTCTTCTGATAAAGCTTCTGGAGCCTCAGAATCCCGCGATCCATTTCCTGATCCAGCCGTTCACAGAGCTGTTCCGGAGACATGGAGGTTCCCACGCCGGAGCGCACCAGATAGGAATAATAGGCATAGCCGCTCGGATAGTTGCAGAGGCCGCCTTTGCAGACATTGCTGCCGCGAAATGCTTCCAGACCATCGATCAGAATCTCATATGCCGCGTAAACACCGTTCTCCACAAGTTCCCGGTTCCGGTCCTCATATTCGGTGCGCTTCTCTTCGGAAAGATCCAGGGCAGCCAGTTTTTCATTGAAATTCTCATAAAGGAAGCTGTTTTCCCGTCCTGCCAGGAACTGTTCGCACTGATCGATGACATTGTCTAACAGCGCGTCTTCCATGAACAGACCGGCTTCTGCTTTCTGGCCCTCATAGGCCACGAGGTCGCTGAAATAATCCGGGAGCTGTTCCATCAGGGACAGATAATTCTGTACGTCCTGCTCACGATCAAAAGCATACTCCGCAAAGTAGATCGGAAGCTGTGCCTGGAAACCGGTATTGGGGCCAAGCGGCTCATAATAAAGCTCCAGTCCGATGGAATCGAGTTCTGTATAACAGTATTCCTCCAGCATATCATGAACCAGCTGCTCTTCTTCCGTCAGTTCTTCCATGTCATAGCCCTGCAGGTACGTAAGGACATCATAAAGCCAGTCTTCGTACTCCGCGGACGCATCATCCGTGTAAAGGACATCGCCCCAGGTCGCTGCCGTATTGTCCAGGCCGTATGCCGACGGATCCGCCAGATAAAAATGAATGTTCAGCGTATTTCCGTCCAGAATATCGGCAAAGACCGCATCCGTGAAGGATGCAAAATCCATGCCCTCTTCAAATGCCGATTCCTCCGGATCATATTCCGGAAGATCTTCCGCCCGGTGCGTCTCATCCGATGCTTCCGTTCTGTGATAGCCAATGTCCGGATACTTTTCGCGGATCATTTCCGCGGTCTTGAGGCCAAGTACCACGACACAGCCGGAGAGCACTGAAGAGCATGTCAGCATTGCTGCCAGAACAATTGCAATTCTGCTCATCTTTTTCATGGTCACTGCTCCTTTTCCGCTGTTTTTTTCTTAGGCGCGCAGATCAGCTTGCAGATCGGATTGCCCATGGATGAGAAACGTTCCTCATATTCCGTCATGACGTTGCCCCCGTTCATGGAAGTATCGTGATGCAGATCACGGGTACATGCAAGGAGCGTCCAGCCGGCAGCTTCGATCTCTTCCAGCGAAAAATCAAACAGTCCCACGTTGTCGGTCTTGAATTCCACAATACCGTCTTCCGCCAGGATCTGCTCATAACGAGCCAGGAACTCTCGGGATGTAAGGCGGCGTTTATGATGGCGGTCCTTGGGCCACGGATCGGAGAAATTCAGGTAGATCTTCGCGACTTCTCCTTTGTCAAAGGTGTTCACGACCTCTTCCGCGTCCATACGGAGAAAATACAGGTTGTCGATCTCCTGTTCCGCTCTTTTCTGCAGCGCGCGGATAAGAACGGAGGACATCTTTTCAATGCCGATGAAATTCACATCCGGATTCTGTCCGGCAAGGGTCGTAATGAACTGTCCCTTTCCCGTGCCGATTTCCAGCATGAGTGGACGCTTTGTGCCGAACACCTCAGCCCACGCACCCTTCTTTGAAGCGGGTTCCTGAACGACAAAGGGATTGACAAGCATTTCTTCCTTTGCGCCGGGTACATTTCTAAGTCTCATATAAGCTCCTTTATAACAGTCGTAAATGCCAGTTTAACTAATCTATTATAGCATAAAACTCTGTTGTTGACGATATGTTTTTCAGGTATATCCAACGTTTTTCAGCAAAAATCCGTTCAAAGTCCCTTATTTTCCATCAGCGGTCTCCGGTTTCATGTCTCATCGGAAAACGAATTCGCCGGGATCGGCCCACATGTCCGCCCCGGCGAATAATTAACGAAACTCTTTTACATTGACAAAGGTCGGGCCGCAGCATCCAAGGTCTACGGAACCGCCGTAAAGCTCCTTATTCAGTTCATAGATCCAGACCTCACGGCCGTTATCCGGCGTGATCTCCAGAATACTGCCATCCACAATGATGGAGACCTCCTTCATGGGTGCCAGATCCTTCATGACACGAATAGTCGGTTTCTGCGGGTCATAGCCCTTGTTTTCCGGCTTGAGGGCGATGATCTCGCGGTCGGCCTCTTCTGAATAAACGCCCAGGATCGTCATGGTGTGATTCTCTGCGTCATATAAAATGTCCGTGTCGTAGACGGTCATCTCAAAGGATGCCAGGGCATCGCCCGGGGCAATGTACTCCACCTCCAACGCACCGGCACGCTGCTGATTGTAAGTTGCGGAAGCCACCTCTTCACCCATGAACGGATCCAGATAGATCTGTTCTGCTTTAACCATGGCATCGTCCAGTTCTTCGGCGATGGACGCGTTCAGGAGAAGATCACCGGAAGCATCGCGCTTTAACGTCAGCACACGCGGAATACCCATGGTGCTGGTGTAGGGCTTCTTGGGATCGTGCGTGCGAAGCCAGGGAAGAAGGATCACGCGATCCGGTCCGTTGAAGGTCTGTGCTGCGTATGGCAGGCTGGTCATAAAGCCGTACTTGATGCCGCTCTCGATTGTGAAGGCACTGCCGTCAAAGGTACCGGTGACATAAGTGCCGTCTGCAGCCATAAGAACATAAGCCTCCGTTTCGGGCTCATCTTCCACCGGGATCTGTCTGAGATCCGGACATTCACGGAGGCCCGGAATCACAAGGTCCTGTGTCTTTGTCCAGTTCTTGAGGTCATCGGATGTGAAAACAGCAAACTGATCCGGTTCCGTGACAAAGAGGATCATATAGTAATGACCGCTCTTTTCATGCCAGTAGACCTTGGGGTCGCGGTTGCCGTCGCCAAGGGTTTCCAGAATCACGCCGTCCTTGACAAGCGTTGCGCCGCCATCTGTGGAATGTGCCAGACACTGAACAGAGTTTCTGCCCTTTGTCCATTCACTGTATCCGCCTGCAGCTGTGTAGAAAAAGGCGGTGGTATCCTCACCAAGGCCCAGCGTGTTGCGTTTATCCGGCATGCCGCTTCCGGAGAACATTGTGCCCAGCGCATCCGGGTACAGAACTTCATCCATCTGTGTCCAGTGGATCAGATCATCCGATACCGCATGTCCCCAGGTCATGTTTTCCCAAAGCTTACCAAAGGGGTTGTGCTGGAAATAAAGCAGATAATTCTTACCGTCGTAAACCAGACCGTTCGGATCATTCATCCAGCCCACCTGCGGAGCAAAATGTACAAACGGATGCATGGCATCATTTTCCGGACGCTCATCAGACTGGCGGATGGCCTGAACAAAAGCCTCCGTCATGTCACCTTCCAGCGTCAGCGTCTTTCCGATCATGTCCCGGACGATGTACGTTCCGTAAAAGTCCCGTTCCCAGGTCACTTCCGCGCGTGCGGGATCAATCGGAATCGCAAATTCCATCACTTTTTCATTATCACAGTAGAATGAGATTCTTTTATTCTCTCCTCCAAAAACCACAGGAATGAGAAGATAAGGCTTTTCAATCTGAATATCCGTCTTCATGTGTGTCTCCTTATTTGATCTGTCGTTCTATATGCAGTCATATCCTGTTTTTTCTCACGGCAAATGTCATCCTGCGCCAGTGTCTCTCGCGGCGAATGTCATCCTGTGCCGATGCCTCTCACTGCGAATGTTGCTCCGCAGCAATGGCAGAAAGAAACGGACTGAATAAACAGCTTTTATTATCTTATCGAAAACCGGGATGCTTTACAACCGTAAACTTTGGTTTTCACTGTTTTTTTATAACTGGTGTCTTCCGTTTCCTTCTTTTTGCTGACTTAAAATCGTATCCTGCAATGTTTTAAATTTTTTTAAAAAAGTGCTTGACTTTTAAATATGCATTGATTATAATCACGTATGTGCCTTAAAAAAGTGCTTGCATCTTTAGCTCAGTTGGTAGAGCACCTGACTCTTAATCAGGGTGTCCAGGGTTCGAG
>CAMGCK010000019.1 GCA_946040795.1 uncultured Lachnospiraceae bacterium | reverse complement strand
TGGGCGTGTTCGGGACTTTCACCCGTTAGAGCGCGCCCATGGCGCGCAAACAAATGAGGCAGCACCCTTACAGGTGCTGCTCAATGAATTTCAGATATTCGACCCAGTCCGGACGACCCAGGAAATGGACACCGGTTCTGAGGTGATAATGAATGCTGTCCTTTTGATCGTAGAGATCCCACACCGGCTGCACGCCCAGCGCACAGGCCTTTTCATTCACAGGATCCGCCCACAGATCCTCTTCCGCGCTTCCCACCAGTAAATACCGGGGTGCAAGAAGCGCCAGAAGGTAATGCATGTCAAAAGGCATTTCATCTGTTTTTCCCGCATATTTTTTCAGATTTTCACAGAACCAGAAGGGGAACTCCGTCGTAATGTTCTTCACCGTTTCCGCGCCTTCCGTCTTTGCACGCTCATAGGCCGCGCCCATGCAGCCGGAGGAATTGGAAACCACGAACCTTGCTCGTTCGTCCTGCGCACCGGCCCAGAGTGCCGTTTTTCCAAGACGGGAATGGCCGATAAACGTAACCTTCTCCGTGTCCAGATACGGCAGCGTTTCAAGCGCGTCCAGCGCACGGCTCATGGCAAAAGCCCACATGCCGATCTTGCCCCAGTCCGTACCGTCATTCCGGCGGCTGTACATGGCAGCCAGACCGTTTGTCATGTCGGCATCGTCCGTGGTGACAGACTGATAATCAATGACACCCAGCGCGAATCCGTGGTCGATGATCTCCTCTGCCGGATAGTACATGTCATAAGCATCCGGGCGGAAATTGATAAGCAGGATCAGCGGTGACTTCTTCAGCGTGAAATTCTTTGAAGTCGCAGGATATTCCGAAGGCGCCTTTTTCGGTGCGGCAGGCACAAACAGATTCATCGGGAAGGAGAACGGCCCCTTCTCCGTTTCAAATTCAATGTTCAGGCGTTTCAGAACCGCATGTCCCGACGCGCACTTGTCATCTTCAGAGATTTCCGTAAAAGTAACTTTTTCCGGCTTTTCCGGCGTGATGCCAAATGCTTCTCGTGAAAGCACCTCAAGAAGCTCCGGTCTGCGGCGCTTCCAGCAGTTTTTGCACATAACATGCGATCCGTCGTTGAACGTAAAAAGATCCGGTTTGAATTCCATGGTCCCTCCTCCAGTTGTCATCCTTTTCTCCGGTCTTTCCCGGACGCTTTATAATTTCCGGAAGAACCCTGTGATAGGTCTCCCGGTCCGTTCCCGCGTACAGCAGCAGGTTTATGAACCGCTCTTTCCGTTTCACCATCGAACGCCCCCAAAACCAAGCTCGAAACTTATGGTATATTTTATCGCAGTAATGTTGTTTTTTCAAGTGCGGAATGCATTGTCGAAGACATCGGAAAATGCTTGTTTTTGTTGACATTCCCCCTTGTTTGTAGTAAAATATCCAAATTGACTTTAGAACGTCCGTACTATGGACCAAGAAAGGGTAACAATGGCAGAAAAGAAAAACATTATGACATCCGCAGGCGCTGAAAAGCTTAAAAATGAGCTTAAGGAACTGAAAGAGGTCCGTCGCGCCGAAATCGCACAGAAGATCAAGGAAGCCCGGGCACAGGGTGACCTTTCCGAAAATGCCGAGTATGATGCCGCAAAGGATGAGCAGGGTGAGATCGAAGCAAGAATCGAAGAACTGACTGAGATCCTGAAGCACGCTGAGATCGTGAGTGAGACCTCAGATCTGGATCATGTATTCATCGGCGCTATCGTCAAACTTCTGGATGTGGAATTCGATGAGGAAATGGAAGTCTCCATCGTCGGTACCAGCGAAGCTAACAGCCTTTTAAATAAATTTGATAACGAGTCTCCTCTCGGTCAGGCACTGATCGGTGCTGAAGTCGGTGAGACTGTTACCGTCGATGCTCCGGCAGGATCCTTCCAGTACAAGGTCCTTTCCATCTCCAAGAATCCAAACTAAAGAGGCTTTATCATGGCAAATGAAAATACAAATGCACAGGATACAAACCAGCTCCTTAAGATCCGCCGCGACAAACTGGCCGATCTCAAGGCAGCCGGTAAGGATCCTTATGTGATCACGAAATTTGATCAGGACACCCACACGCTGGATATCCTGAACGACTTTGAAAATTATGAAGGAAAGACCGTGAAGATCGCCGGACGTCTCATGTCCAAGCGTGTCATGGGCAAGGCTTCCTTCTGTAACATTAAAGACTTAAAGGGCAGCATTCAGGTCTATGTCTGCCGCGATTCCTTAGGTGAAGAAGCTTATGCGGACTTCAAGAAGATGGACATCGGCGATAACGTCGGTATTACCGGCTTTGTTTTCCGTACTAAGGCAGGTGAGACCTCCGTTCACGCGGAAGAGGTTCAGCTGCACACCAAGGCGCTGCAGATCCTGCCGGAGAAGTATCACGGCATGACCAACACCGACCTCCGTTACCGCCAGCGTTACGTGGACCTGTTCATGAACGATGAGGCAAAGGATGTCCTTGTCAAGCGCTCCCTGATCATCAGCGCAGTCCGCTCCTACTTAAACGGTCAGGGCTTCCTGGAAGTGGAAACTCCGCTTCTGGTGTCCAATGCCGGCGGTGCTTCTGCCCGTCCGTTCTTCACGCATTACAATGCGCTGAACGAGGACCTGAAGCTTCGCATTTCTCTGGAGCTGTACTTAAAGAGACTGATCGTCGGCGGTCTGGAAAAGGTTTACGAGATCGGCCGTGTATTCCGCAACGAGGGACTGGATACCCGTCACAATCCGGAATTCACGCTGATGGAGCTTTATCAGGCATATACCGATTACAACGGTATGATGGATCTGACCGAGAATCTGTACCGCCATGTGGCACAGACCGTTCTCGGCACCACCAGGATCGTATACAACGGCAATGAGATCGACCTCGGCGCGCCGTTCCGCCGCGTTACCATGATCGACGCCATCAAGGAGTACACCGGTGTGGACTTCAATGAGATCCGCGATCTGGAAGGCGCACGTGCAGCTGCAAAGGCAAAGGGCGTTGAATATGAAGAGCGCCATAAGTGGGGTGACATCGTCAACCTGTTCTTCGAAGAGTTCTGTGAAGACCACATGATCCAGCCCACCTTTGTCTGCGACCATCCGGTGGATATCTCTCCGCTGACTAAGAAGAAGCCGTCCGATCCGGCACTGGTTGAGCGTTTTGAGTTCTATATCAACGGTTGGGAAATGGCAAATGCTTATTCCGAGCTGAATGATCCGGAGGATCAGCGTGAACGCTTCAAAGCGCAGGAAGCCGCGCTTGCTGCCGGCGATGAAGAAGCAAACACCACCGACGAAGATTTCCTTCGCGCACTGGAATACGGTATGCCGCCCACAGGCGGTATCGGCTTTGGTATCGACCGCATGGCGATGATCCTGACCGGCGCTGAAACCATTCGCGACGTACTGCTCTTCCCCACCATGAAATCTCTGGACGGTGATAAGAAGGCCAAGGCTGCTGAAACCGCTTCCAAAGAAGCTACCGGTTTCTTCACGCCGAACGACAAGATCGACTTCTCCAAGGTGGAGATTGAACCGATGTTTGAAGATCTTGTTGATTTTGAGACCTTCTCCAAAAGCGATTTCCGTGCAGTAAAGGTCAAGGCCTGTGAGGCTGTTAAGAAGTCCAAGAAACTCCTGCAGTTCACCCTGGACGATGGCACCGGCACCGACCGCACCATCCTCTCCGGTATTCACGCTTTCTATGAGCCGGAAGAACTGGTCGGCAAGACCCTTCTTGCAATCACCAATCTGCCGCCCCGTCCGATGATGGGCATCGAATCCTGCGGCATGCTGATCTCCGCTGTCCACAACGAAGAAGGTGAAGAAAAGCTGCATCTGTTAATGCTGGATAATCACATCCCGGCAGGCGCAAAAATGTATTAAGCTGACAACGGATGACGTTTCAGTTTCATTTTGTCAACTTTTCACGGGCAGAGCCCTGTGGACACACCCGCGGTTCCTGCGGAACACGTTCCCTCGACTCCGTCTCGGCTTTCGTGTGTCCCGGCCGCAGTCAATGCACAACAGTACAACATTAAAGGCCATCCGTTCAGTGCGGATGGCCTTTTTGCTGCCAAAATGGGACAATGAGAAACGTCCCCATTCCCTTTCCTGTTATCATAATTATGATTGATCAGATCCAGCGTGCATCCGTCAGCTTTGCTTCCTTGATGATGCAGGACTGCATGCAGGCAACCGCCTTTTCCAGACCTTCGTTGAGGCTCATGAGAGAATCCTCATGTTCGATGCACATAACACCGTCATAACCGATCATGCGGAGGTTGGATACGATGTCATTCCAGTACAGGAGGTCATTGCCGTAACCGCAGGAACGGAAGATCCAGGAACGATTGATCTCATCGGCATAGGACTTGGTATCCAGCACACCATTCAGTTTGGTGTTGTTCTCATCGATACGGGTATCCTTTGCATGTACATGGAAAATAGCACCCTTCAGCGCACGAATAACGGTTACCGGATCCATGCCCTGCCAGATCAGATGAGACGGATCGAAGTTTGCGCCGATTTCCGGGCCGACCGCTTCACGAAGCTTTAACAGGGTCTGCGTGCTGTAAACACAGAAGCCCGGATGCATTTCAAGGCCGATCTGGTTAACGCCGTGCGCCTTTGCAAACTCCACAAAGCCCTTCCAGTACGGAATCAGAACTTCATTCCACTGCCACTCCAGGATCTCACCGAAATCATTCGGCCACGGGCAGGTGACCCAGTTGGGATACTTGGAATTTTCCGAATCACCGGGGCAGCCGGAGAAACATTCGATGTTATGAATACCGTACTTTTCAGCCATCAGGACCGCATCGCGCATGGCCTTATCGGATTCAGCGGCAACCGCCTTGTCCGGATGGACCGGATTGGAATGGCAGGAGAAACCGGATACGGTAATGCCGGTATCATCGAGCGCTTTCTTCCACTCTGCGTAAGCAGCTTCATCATTCAGAAGAATATCCGCATTGCAGTGATCATTTCCGGGATAACCGCCTACACCGACTTCCACACACTGAATTCCCTTGGACGCAAAATATTCCAGTGCTTCGCGCCAGGGAAGATCGGCACGAAGATTCGAGCAAACACCAATTTTCATTGACAGTACCTCCACTATGTTATATGAAACCCGTATAGTTGTTTCTTTTTTATTCACTATACCATAAGTACGTAAAAAGGAAAATGTTTTTTCGGAATGTCTTCAGAAACCATTTCCCTTTCTGATACTTTTTTGTATAATCAAACGTAACTATACGACTTAAAGGAGTACGCCATGCATACCTGGGACCTGACACCGCTTTACCCTTCGCTGGACAGCGAAGCCTTTAAAAATGACACAGAAAAGCTGAAAGCACTCGTTGCAAAAATGAATACGACCGTCGATGAAATGACCGCCAATCATGAAAACGAGACCGCCAAGCTTGAAAATTACATCACACTTCAGCAGGAGCTCATGCTTCTCTCCCGCACGCTGGGCGGCTATTGCCACCTTTTACTCAGCACGAATACTGCAGACGATGCTGCCACCAAGGCTGAAGAAGTTCTGCAGACCATCATGAACGGCTGCGTTTCCGCCCGCACCAGGGCCACCGCCTGGATCGCCGGCTGTGATCTGGACACCTGCATCGCCGCTTCTACTCTTCTCAAAGAACATGAATTCATCCTGAAAGAAGAAAAGGACGCCATGGCGCACCAGCTTTCTGAAAAAGAAGAACTGATCATCGCCAGCATGAAGCAGACCGGTTCCGATGCCTGGGCACGCCTCAAGAACCAGATGATCGGCGCGCACACCGTTTTAATGGTTCAGGACGGAGAAACCAAGGAACTTCCGCTGACTGTCGTTCTGAACATGGCTTATCATCCGGACAAAGCTGTCCGGAAGGCCGCTTATGAAGCGGAGATCGCGTCTTATAAGAAGGACGAAAATGTCATCGCCGCATGCTTAAGCGGTATCAAGGGCGAAGTTCTGACCACCTCAGCACTTCGCGGCTACGCTTCCCCGCTGGAAATGACCCTCATCAATTCCCGCATGGATCAGGAGACGCTGGATGCCATGCTCACCGCCATCCGCGAGTATCTGCCGGTCTTCCGCAAGTATCTCCGTGCCAAAGCTGAAAAGCTGGGCTACACGAACGGCCTTCCGTTTTATGAGATGTACGCGCCGGTCAGTGAAGCTTCAAAGACCTACACCTATGAAGATGCCTGTGATTTCCTGAAAAAGCACTTCAAGGCCTTTGATGAAGACCTTTACAATATGGCCTGCCGCGCCATCGAAGAAAACTGGATCGATGTGGAAAGCCGCCCCGGCAAGGTCGGCGGCGCGTTCTGCTCCGGTGTTCCGTCCCTGAAGCAGTCCCGCGTACTCTTAAACTTCTCCAATTCCTTTAAGTCCGTAGTCACCATGGCGCACGAACTGGGTCACGCGTTCCACAATGAATGCGCGAAGGAGGAATCCCTGCTGAACCTGAATTCACCGATGCAGCTTGCTGAGACCGCTTCCACCTTCAACGAGACCATTGTGAAGAAAGCCGCCATCGCCTCCATGGAAAAGGATGAGGCCCTGGCGGTTCTGGAGTCCGAGGTCTCCGGCTGCAATCAGGTCATCGTAGACATCTATTCCCGCTATCTCTTTGAGACCGCGCTTTTTGAATCCCGCAAGAACGGTGCCGTCAGCGCGAAGGAGCTCTGCGAAATGATGGACAAAGCACAGGAAGAAAGCTACGGAGACGGCCTGGATCCGGAATATCGTCATCCCTACATGTGGACCTGGAAGCCGCATTACTACTATGCCGGCCGCAACTTCTACAACTTCCCCTATGCCTTCGGTCAACTTTTCGCAAAGGGTCTGTATGCCAAGTATCTGGAGCAGGGAAAGGACTTCGTTCCGGTGTACAAGAAGCTGCTCGCAACCACCGGCAAGATGTCCATCTACGATTGCTGCATGTCCGTCGGCATCAATGTCCGTGATGTGAATTTCTGGCGTTCTTCTCTGGATATGATCAAAGAGGATGTGGATCTTTTCTGTGAACTGGTGAAGTAATGACCGCAATCAGCTGCCGCCATGCGGCAGCTGTTTTTTCAAGAGGTAAAATATGGAACCCATAAACGCAAGCTACAACGAATTTCCGGCAAGCACGGCCTCTGCCGACGGCATGCTGACGCTCCCCAAACAGGAATATGACCGCATCCGCCTCGATATCCTCACATATGACGCGGAGCACGGGCTGAAGATCCTGTATATAAGCCACGAGCCCTCTCCGTCCGGATTCAGTTCCTCTGGAAGCGCTGAAAAGGCCGTTTCCACGCTTCCGCTGATTTTTTATGTCCAAGGTTCCGCCTGGATGGAACAGACGCTGCATGCCAACATTTTTGAGCTTTCAGCGATGGCAAAGAACGGATATAACGTGGCGATCTGCCAGTACCGCGGCACGGACTTCGGCCCGTTCCCGCTGCAGCTGGAAGACAGCAAACGCGGTCTGAAATATCTCACAGACCACGCGGAGGAATATCACATCGATGTCAACAACATCTTCCTCTGGGGCGATTCCTCCGGCGGACACACCGTCATGATGATGGCGGTCACGGAAAACCGTTTCTTCCAGGATTTCAGACTGCCGGAGATTCGCGGCGTCATCGATTTCTACGGTCCGACTCACATCGCCTCCATGAACGATGTTCCCTCCACCCAGGATCACATGGGTCCCGACAGTCCGGAGGGGCGGCTCATCGGCTGTCTGGCCGTACCGGAACACCCGGAACTCGCGGAAAAAACCGTCATCATGAATTATGTTTCAGAAGATGTTCCGTTGGCTCCGGTACTCATGATGCACGGAAACAAGGATCGTCTGGTGCCCTTTGAACAGAGCATCGAGCTGTATGAATGCCTGAACAAAAACAACAAGGATGTCACCTTCTACAAACTGACGGAGGCGGATCACGGCGGTGTTTATTTCTGGCATGAAACAACACTGAAGATCGTAGACAATTTCATAAAAGACCGTTTGCAGTAACCGTTTTCCGCAAAGACCCGCCTTTACGCGGGTCGGTGACACCCGGTGACATAAAAAGACCGATTGATCCGGCATGGAATCAATCGGTCTTTTTTTCGCAGAACCGGTCTGTTACATTAGAATTTCAAAGTTTCCGGCGTATTCTCCGTCCAGTTCGTACCGAATCAAATCCGCATAACGTGCCGGTGATGAAAGCGCGTCAAAGGATGCCATCGGGTGACAGAACGGCTGGGTCAGTTCACCGGAAGGCGGCATTTTCACCGTCAGCATTTCCGGATCCTCGTCCGGCTCCAGTGTTGAAATTCCGTCAACGGTCCAGGCCGCTTCCAGATCTCTTCTGAACGCATATTTCGCGCGGAGGAAATGGTTGAAACGAACACGCAGTTCCTCAAAATACGGTTTTCTGGAATCATTCTCGCCATGAAGGCCAAAGGTATAGAAAACCGAGTTTTCATTGACGATCTGAACCGTCATGACTGCGGGATCATCCTTGTAAGCGAGTCCTGTGTAGGGATTAACGTGGGTCAGAAGCTTAGTGGCATAGTCTTTCTGAAGTTCGATGAGACGGCGGTTCGCATTGCCGACCAGCTTGGGCCACACACGGTCTCCCTCGTAATCGAGCCCATCCTTGTCCGTAAACTGGCGCGCCACCAGAAGGTCCATATGAATGTAGATGCCTTTTTCTCTGAGGCAGGCAATGAAATAGTCCAGCCGCTCCAGACCGGCCGGGTTCAGCGGACCGGTGGGGTCGTCATTTTACCGCGGGTGCCGTCCTCAAAGTAAAAATGGCCGTCCCGTTCTGTGATGAAGCCGTGCTTGCCTGCCGGCGCATCCAAAAGATAAGAGAAATCCATCACGCCCGTATTTGCCTGTTTCTTGCCGATTCGGATCCTTTTATTCATATTCGCCTCTCATAAATGCTTCAATTTCATCAGCTTCACGAATCACATCCGCACTCAATACCTCGCAGCCGTCTTCCGTGATCAGAAGATCGTCCTCAATACGGATGCCGATGCACTCTTCATCGATATACAGCCCCGGCTCGTCACTGATGATCCAGCCGGCCTTCATCGGCATGTCCATGAAGGTGCAGTCATGGCAGTCAATGCCGATGGAATGACTCACACTGTGCATGTAATACTTGCCAACCTCATCCACGGAATCGATCTTGCCCATTTCCACCAGGCCCTCGCCCAGGATCTTCTTCGCAATGTCGTTGAGATCCTTCAGCGTCATGCCGGGCCTTACCGCGTCACGTACTGCATAATTGGCCTTCAGCACAAGATCGTAATACGCGCGCTGGCGCTCCGTAAACTTACCGTTTACCGGATATGTACGGGTGATGTCGCTGCAGTAATTGCCATACTTAGCGCCCAGGTCCAGCAGGATCAGCGTACCGTCTTCCGCCACATGGTCATTGGTCTCATAGTGCAGCATGCAGCCGTTGTAGCCGGAGCCTGCGATGGTCGGGAAGGACAGCTTCTTTGTCCCCTGCTTCCTGCAGCAGTATTCAAAATCTGCCTGGACCTCGTACTCCATCATGCCCGGCTTCAGGTTTTTCATGACAAATTCCAACGCGTTTTTCGTGACTGCGACAGCCTTTCTCGTGCGGTCGATCTCCTCTTCATCCTTTACCGTGCGAAGCGGAACCAGCAGATTCCGAAGATCGTGCATGGCGATACCGGGACACTTTGCGGCAAATTCCTGCGCCATCGCCAGATTGTAATGCGGCTGATCGTTGATATCATGACGGAAGGTATCAAAATACACATGCTCCAGCTTTGTGCGTGCCATGAGATAGTTCAGGCGGCTCGTAAAGGAAGGCAGGTACAGGACCTTGGATTCCGGAAGACCGGATACCGCCGCTGCCTCGGAGATCGTGGGCATCTTGCCGGTCCAGCGTTCAGCCAGCGGGTCTGCCTCTTCGATGAACAGATATTCGCTCACTTCACCGCCGCATTTGGACATCAGAAAAATCATGCCCTCCCGCTCCAGTCCGGTCAGATAAAAGAAACTGCTGTTTACTGTAAATTCCGAATATCCGTCTTCGTTTGTGTGCTGCGGCATACCGGCGTAGACGATTACCGCGCTGTTGTCCTCCATGAGGTCGGCAAGGGCTGCTCTGTGTTTGTCAAATGACATGATGGTTCTCCTTTCTAGGCATCTTCGCAGACGATTTTTCTCACATTCTTGTTGTTTCCGGAAAAGCGATATATAATAACCCCATCGATACTTTCCATTTTATCACCATCATACTCCCAAACGGCGATTCTATCAAGTAAGGAGTAAAAAACTGCAGCAGGCCGCGGTCCTGGATAAAACCGCCTGCCATGAGATCTTACGAAAACATCTGCTATAAAACCGGTCCCACGGGGACCTTTCATATGGACATTTATGTACCGGATGCTGCGGCTGTCCATTCTTCTGACGGCGCTCCTTCTAACGGCGCTCCTTCTGACCGCGCTTCTTCTGACCGCGCTTCTTCTGACCGCGCTCCGCTGCCGCCTGTCATCCTCTGGATCCACGGCGGCAGCTGGAATATGCTGAACCGCAGCTGGAACCTCCTTCTGCCGATGACAGAGCGCGGCTATGCCGTCGCCCAGATCGACTATACCTACAGTGACATCGCTCCGTTTCCGGCGCAGATGTACGATCTGAAGGACGCTGTCCGCTTTTTGAAACAGCACGGCCGGGATTACGGCTATGATGCATCCAGGATCGCCGTGGCCGGCGATTCCTCCGGCGCGCACCTTGCGAATCTGCTGGCGGTATCAGCGGGGTATGCTCCCTGGGAAAATGTTCCGGCCGCTGTACCTGCGGACCCTCACGGCCTGTCCTGCAGTAATGCCCCCCTTGCTGATCTGTCAGCTCCGGATTACAGGGTCCAGGCAGCCATCGATCTCTGCGGTCCGGTCTCACTTTACGATATGCTGCCGGAGGACGCAGCCTCCTATAAGCATGCGGCCGTCTTTGAAGGCATCATGGGGGTTTCGGTCACTTCTGAAGAATTCCGCGCGCGATCCAAAGCGGCATGTCCCCTGACCTACATCGACGGAACCGAACCGCCCTTTCTCATCATTCACGGCACCCGGGACAATATGGTGGATCCCGCTGAAGGCCGCAGACTGAGAAACGCGCTGGAAGCCGTCAATGTCCCCTCCCATATGTACCTGATTCCGGGCGGTGCGCACTCCATGGGCGGAGATCTTCTCTACGACCATGTGAAAGAGTTCCTGGATTATTACCTGAAGGGCATCACCACAGTTACCAAGCCGCGGGTTCAGCCGGAACATATGCGGTAAGGTTCCTGTTATTAACATAAGAGGGTAAACTCCACATATAGAGACAAAATTTCATAAGGTACAATATTCGTAAACAAAGATTTTCAGCAACTTAATGCATTGATATGCCTTCATTCTTCTGAAAGCATCAAAATGCGAGTGCGCAGGAGGTTTTGACGCTGCATGTATATGGCATTATGAGGCATGAGCATCAAATAAGAAGAATTGGGGCTTTTTTGATGCAACCAATAAAAAGCCGAAAGGGAGTTGAGCATCAAAAATTGAGTTGACAGAGAAATTTGATGCTTTTATGCAAAAGGGCGAAAATGACAGAGGCATCAAAAAGTCCGTGTACAGAGAAATTTGATGCTTTATGCAAAAGGGCGAAAATGACGGAGGCATCAAAAAGTCCGTGTACAGAGAAATTTGATGCTTTATATAAAAAGCAAAATGACAGAGGCATCAAAAGGTTAGGAAACACAGAAATTTGATGTACTTAGTAAAATAGTATAAGATCAGCAGCATTAAAAAAGAATATGAAGAAGAATAGATGCCTCTATCTGTGCTTCCTGTCAAAGCAAAGATGAACGGCCGTGAAAAGATAAATTTTCCGGAGAAACAATCTGATTAACATAGTGGGCATTTTCCCTATATAAGAAAAAATCCCCAGGAAGTCAACCTTCCCAGGGATTTTTCTTTTAATACACTATGTTTTTAAAATTAATCTCTGAATATTTTCAGCCTTTTCTTCAAAACACCTTAATACCCACCATACCGCTTTACTGCGCCTTAACTTCACAGTAGACGCAGCGATACACCTTATTGTCTCTGTCCGTCAGCTTGAAAATGTGCTTCAGCTCCTGTTCGGTGGAAGTGATGCAGCGCGGATTTTTGCACTTGATCACATTGACCAGACGCTCCGGAACCTTGATCACCTTCTTCTCCGCCAGCACGCCGTCCTTGATGTAATTGACGGTGGCTTTCGGATCCACATAGCCGATGATGTCCAGGTCGATGTCGATGTCCGCATCGATCTTAATAATATCCTTGCGCCCCATCTTGCGGCTGGTGACGTTTTTCATGATGGCCACCGTCACATCGAGCTCATCCAGATGAAGAAGCTCGTACAGGCGCATTGCGCTGCCTGCCGTGATGTGGTCAATTACAATGCCGTTCTGGATGGAATCTACTGTCATATCGTACCGGCCTCCTTTAACAGTTTCAGGATCAGTGCCATGCGCATGTATTTGCCGTTCAGCACCTGCTTGAAATAGCAGGCACGCGGGTCATCGTCCACTGCGACGCTGATCTCATTGACACGCGGCAGCGGATGCATGATGCAAAGATCCGGCTTTGCCTTTTTCAGTTTTTCCGGGTTCAGGATGTAACTGTCCTTCAAACGAAGGTAATCTTCCTCGTTGAAGAAACGCTCCTTCTGAACGCGGGTCATATACAGAATATCGAGTTCCGGCATGACACTTTCCAGGTCCATGGTCTGCACGTACTGCAGGCCGTTTCTTTTCAGCACATCCTTCTTGATGTAGCTCGGAAGCTTCAGTTCCTGCGGGGAGATCAGTACGAACTTGATACCGGTGTAACGGGCAAGCGCAGTGATCAGTGAATGAACGGTACGACCAAACTTCAGGTCGCCGCAGAAGCCCACGGTCAGGTTGTCGAAGCGGCCCTTCTCACGCCAGATGGTCAGCAAGTCGGCCAGGGTCTGCGTCGGGTGGCAGTGGCCGCCGTCGCCGGCGTTGATGACCGGAATGGACGCATTCTGCGCTGCCACGTAGGCAGCACCTTCCTTGGGATGACGCATGGCGATGATGTCGGTGTAGCAGCTGACGGTCTTGACCGTGTCCGCTACTGATTCGCCCTTGGCTGCGGATGAGGAAGCCGCGCTGGAAACGGAAATAACATTGCCGCCCAGCTCGTACATGGCCGCTTCAAAGCTCATGCGGGTACGGGTGGAAGGCTCAAAGAACAGTGTTGCCAGCTTCTTTCTCTTGCAGGCGTCCTGATACTTCTCCGGGTTTGCAATGATATCTTCCGCAACACCGATCAGTTCCTGCAGCTCTTCTACGCTTAAGTCGGAAATATCGATGATACTTCTCATTTTAATTGTTGCCTCCGATCCAGCTTTCATCGGACGGATTGTTGCGGAACTGGATCAGACGGGCAATGTCTGCTTCCTTGATGTAGCCCTCTTCTGCCGCAACTTCTGCAATGCGGTCAAAGTCGGTCAGGGAAACATTCTTGACCTCAGCCTCTGCCAGGCGAACCAGGCCCTTCTTCATGCCGTAGGTAAAAATAGAAACGATGCCGAGGACTTCAGCGCCTGCCTCACGCAGTACATTGACGACTTCGATGACGCTGCCGCCGGTGGAGATCAGGTCTTCAACTACAACGACCTTCTGGCCCTTTTCCAGCTTACCTTCGATCTGGTTCTGACGGCCGTGGTCCTTGGAACCGGAACGGACATAGCCCATCGGCAGGCCGAGAATGTGGCCGGTGATGGCTGCGTGTGCGATACCTGCGGTGGAAGTACCCATCAGAACTTCAGCGTCCGGGTAGTTTTCCTTGATGAGGGCTGCAAGGCCGTTCTCAACGTCGGTACGTACTTCCGGAGCGGTCAGGGTGAGACGGTTGTCGCAGTAAACCGGGCTCTTGATGCCGGAAGCCCAGGTGAAGGGCTCTTCGGGGCGGAAAAATACCGCTTTGATCTTCAGTAAATCCTTGGCAATAATTGTTCTGTAATCCATGTGTTTCTCCTTTCAAATTTCCCGTCCGAAACAATTCCGTCCGGCCTTTCCCTCTCTCTCGGAACTGCTTTCCATGCCGTACCGAGTGATGCCGGCAAATGCCTGTCGAAATTCTGTCGGACCTGTAATAATTCCCAATATGCAACACAGCACATGGCGCAGACCATTTGCTGCGAATGATTTCCTACATTTCTTTGCTCAATTTCAGATCAATTTGATTCTGCTGAGCGATTTTTCAAGATCCTCTTATAAAGAGAACTTATCAGTTAAATCCTTCACCGAAGACGAAATATGTCACGTAACTCGGGTAAAACTCTGCCATGATCTGACCGGGATCCTGAACCAGATCACCTGAGAACATTATGAATGGCCATGCTCAGAATGACCGTGCTTTGTTTCGCGTATCAGTCGCAGAACTCACGCACACACCGCTCGTATGCTGCCACCGGATCTGCTGCGGCAGTGATCGGACGGCCCACGACGATGTAGTCGGAGCCGATCAGCTTTGCCTGCTCCGGCGTCATGACGCGCTTCTGATCGCCCTTATCGCCGTCTGCGAAACGCACACCCGGCGTTACGGTCAGGAATTCCTTGCCGCAGCGGTCGTGAACCTTTTCTGCTTCCAGCGGTGAGCAGACAACGCCGTCCAGACCGGCCTTCTTCGCGTTTTCTGCATAATGCATGACGACCTGATCGATGGGCTCCTTGATCCAGAGATCGCGCTCCATCGTCTCCTGGTCGGTAGAAGTCAGCTGCGTTACCGCAATCAGAAGCGGACGGGTACCATCGGCACGGGTCAGGCCCTCCAGGGCTGCTTCCATCATCGGAATGGCGCCGCTTGCATGCAGGTTGCAGATGTCCACGTCCAGATTGGAAAGAACGGACATGGCCTTCTTAACGGTGTTCGGGATATCATGCAGCTTCAGGTCCAGGAAAACCTTGTGGCCACGGCCCTTTAATTCTTTTACGATGGACGGACCGGCTGCATAGAACAGCTCCATGCCGATCTTCACGAACGGCTTGCGTCCGGTAAACTTATCCAAAAATTCATAGGTTGCTTCTGCGCTGGAAAAATCGCACGCAACGATGACATCTCTACCCATAATTTCCTCCTTGATAAAAACTTTCGATTACCATGGCCCGTGAGGGCCTTCTGTTCTATATCTGAAAACCTTCCCAAACCTGTGGGAACGTTCCATCAACTTTTCCATTCACGGCAAAACTTCCCCATTATGGTTTCCCCGTTTCACCGCTCATTAACCGCTGCCGTCCGGACATTCAAATACATCCGATGCTTTCTTACAGCGCAAGCTCCTTCAGCGTCTTAATACCGTACTTGTCCATGACAGCCGGAAGGTTTTCAATAATGTTTTTGCACACGAACGGATCTACCAGATTCTGTGCACCGACTTCAACAGCCTTGGCTCCGGCCATCATCATTTCCAGTACATCTTCCGCAGTGGAAACACCGCCCATGCCAACGACCGGAATATTCACAGCGTGTGCCACCTGGTAAACCATGCGGACTGCCACCGGGAAGATCGCCGGACCGGAGAAACCGCCCATGGTATTTGCAATGACGGGCTTACGGGTCTTCAGGTCAATGCGCATGCCGAGCAGCGTGTTGATCAGGCTGATGCCGTCAGCGCCTGCTTCTTCACAAGCCTTGGCAATGCTGACGATGTCCGTGACATTCGGAGACAGCTTGACGATCACCGGCTTCGTGGTAACAGCCTTGACCGCACGGGTCACTGCCGCTGCCGCTTCCGGATTGGTACCAAAGCTCATGCCGCCGCCGTGTACATTCGGGCAGCTGACATTGACTTCCAGCCATCCCACCTGCTCTTCCTTGTCCAGAAGCGCGCAGGTATATGCGTAATCGTCGATGGCAAAGCCGGAAACATTGGCCATGACCGGCTTATGGAAGCATTTCTTCAGCTTGGGAAGCTCCGTGCCAATGACCTTTTCAACGCCCGGATTCTGAAGGCCGACGGCATTGATCATGCCGGACGTGCACTCCGCGATACGGGGCGTGGGGTTGCCGAAACGGGGCTCCTTTGTGGTGCCCTTGAATGAGAAGGTCCCCAGAACGTTGATATCATAAAGCTCCGCGAATTCATAGCCGTATCCGAAGGTACCGGATGCAGGGATCACGGGGTTGTCCATTTCAATGCCGCAGAGATCGACTTTTAAGCGTTCCATAAGATTTCCTCCTTTACAAGGACCGGGCCGTCCTTACAGATTCTCTTGTAACCGGTCACGGTGTGGCAGGAACAGCCCATGCAGGCGCCAAAGCCGCAGCCCATGCGCTCTTCAAAGCTGAACTGACCGGAAGTCGTCGTTGTCTTGTAAACAGCCTTTAACATCGGCTCCGGACCGCAGGTGTAGAAATAAGTATACTCTTCAGGCAGCGCGTCGGTGACAAATCCCTTGACGCCGTAGCTGCCGTCCGCCGTTGCCACAACGGTATCACAGCCGATGGCCTTGAATTCTTCCTCACAGAACACTTCGTCCGCGGTGTTGAAGCCCAGCACAACGGAAACCTTCTTTCCCTGGGCGATCAGCTCCTTGGCCAGTTTGTAAAGCGGGGGAACACCCACACCGCCGCCCAGAAGCAGCGGATGATCACCGGAAACAGCAGTATCGTAGCCGTTACCAAGACCGGTCATGACTTCCAGTTCTTCACCGGCAGTCATGGCGGCCATCTGCCCGGTGCCCTTGCCGACCACCTTGTAGATGATGGTAAGAGTGGTCTCATCCGTATCATTTACGGAAATGGGACGGCGCAGATACAGGCCGCTTAAGCGGATGTTGACAAAGGTACCCGGACGCGTGATCTCGGATACATCGCCCTCAAGTACCATGCGATATACATTCTTCGTGAGAGCCGTATTCTCACGGATGGTAAACATACTGACTTTCATATTGACCTCTTCTGTTCATTTTAACGTTCGTACACGACCTTTCCGTCGCAGACGGTCATCAGGCAGCGGCCGTAAAGCTCCGCTCCCGCAAAGGGTGTCGCGTGGCCCATGGAAACAAAGGTTTCCGGATCCACGGTATATTTTTCGGAAAGATCCCATACGGACCAGTCATCGCCAAGCGGAATATCAAAGCGTTTCCGCGGATTGTCGATAAGCAGTTCCAGAATCTTTTCCATCGGGACGATGCCCGGCTTTACAAGATATGTGTAAAGTACCGGGAACGCAGTCTCAATGCCGGTGATACCGAAAGCACTCTTTTCCAGACCTTTCGCTTTCTCCTCGGCACTGTGCGGCGCGTGATCCGTGGCGATCATGTCGATGGTACCGTCCAGAATGCCCTGAAGCAGCGCTTCACGATCCTCTTTGGAACGAAGCGGCGGATTCATTTTGAACCGGCCCTCTTCCTGAAGATCATTTTCATCCAGCACCAGATAATGCGGGCCGGTCTCGCAGGTGATGTCCACACCGCGGGCTTTTGCTTCACGGATCAGCTGCACGCTCTCCTTACAGGAAATGTGACAGACATGGTACGGCGCGCCGATCTCCTCCGCCAGGTGAATGTCACGCTCGATCATCTTCCATTCCGATTCGGAACAGATGCCCCGGTGGCCGTGTTCCTTCGCGTAAATGCCGTCATGAATGTAGCCGCCGTGCAGCAGATCATTGACCTCGCAGTGCGCGGATACGATCTTTCCGAGCTTCTTGGCGCGGATAAAGACTTCACGCATCATATCGTCGTTCTGCACGCCCTTGCCGTCGTCCGAGAAGCCGATGACATCCGGGGCCATACCCTCCAGATCCGCGATCACCTGGCCGGCTTCATTTACCGTTACGGCACCAAAAGGATACACATGGATCACCGCATCTTTTTCGATCAGCGTTTTCTGCTCCTGAAGATGGTCGATGCTGTCCGGAACCGGCTTCAGATTGGGCATGGTTAAGACTGCGGTATAACCGCCTGCAGCCGCTGCCATCGAGCCTGTTTTCATGGTTTCCTTATAAGAAAAACCCGGCTCACGGAAATGCACATGCACATCACAAAAGCCGGGAATTATATAACATTCATCACTGGTAACGGAAGGAAAATAGGAATGCTTCGCCATGGGTTCAAAAGCGTTGTAAGCATTGGTTTTCATCAGTTTCAGCTTGCTTGCCATTTTCTTCCTCCGAAAATTTTCATTTCGGTTATTGTACCCTATGAAAGGGGGAAAATCAAGAACCTGACCGGTGCTTTTTTCACTTTTGACATTCTGACGAAAAATACACATTAAAAAATTAAAAATGAGCACTTTTGTTAGTTGATATCCAGCCGGTCCTATGTTATTCTTTTACTGTCAATTCAATCGTGTACGGCAACTGACGGAATCAAGTGGAGCACCACAAAGGAACCGTACGCGTTCATGAAAGCCGACCGTCTGGGCGCACGGATCCAACAGGTTCGGTGTGTCCTTTTTTCTTTCTTTCGGGAGGTAAGATGAAGCGACCGGTTTTGAATAAGAATATAAACAGTTGCATCGACTGGCTTTTTGGGTTGCGCGGATAACTCCGCATGCAGCTGCCGAGTAAAGCCCGCCGATGTTTTTTTATTTGAGGCTACCAGGTAGGAGGAGACTTTATGGGAGGATTTTTTGGTATTGTATCCTGTGACGACTGTCTGCAGGATGTATTTTTTGGTGTAGACTACCACTCGCATCTCGGAACCCGTTCCGGCGGTCTTGCCGCGTATGATCCGGAGATCGGACTTCAGCGCAAGATCCACAACATCGGAAACGCGCCGTTCCGTTCCAAGTTTGAACATATTTTTGAGGAAATGAAGGGCATTTCCGCCATTGGCTGCATTTCAGACACCGATCCGCAGCCCATGCTCATCCGTTCTCATCTTGGTACCTATGCCATCATTCTGACCGGTGTTGTGAGGAACGCCGACGTGCTGATCGATCATTACATGAACGAACGCGGCGGTCACTTTGATTCCATGACCGGCGGCCGAATCAATAACACCGAACTTCTGGCAGCCCTCATCGATCAGAAGGACACCTTCACCGAAGGCATCCGCTACGCGCAGGATCAGGTGGAAGGCACCGCATCCATTCTTATTTTAACTGAAAAGGGAACCATCATCTGCGCACGCGACAAGTTCGGCCGTCTGCCGATGCTGATCGGCAAGAACGAGACCGGTTATGCCGTCACCTTTGAGTCCTTCGCTTATGAGAAGCTGGGTTACGAAGCAGAAAAGGAACTCGGCCCCGGTGAGATCGTCGAGCTTTCTGTGGAAGGCATCACGGAACTCGCGGAAGCCCTTCCCACAAAGCGCGTCTGCTCCTTCCTCTGGAGCTACTACGGCTACCCCACTTCCACTTATGAAGGAAAGAATGTCGAAGTCATGCGCTACAAGAACGGTGAAATCATGGCTCAGCACGATGCCGGCAAGGAAGGCATGGAAGAGCTGGATTACATCGGCGGTGTTCCGGATTCCGGTACCCCGCATGCCATCGGTTATGCCAATGAGAGCCACACCCCGTTTGCGCGTGCTTTCATTAAATATACACCTACCTGGTCCAGAAGCTTTATGCCGACCAACCAGTCCGACCGCAACAAGGTCGCACACATGAAGCAGATCCCGGTCACGGAGCTCATTAAGGATAAGAACCTTCTGTTCGTCGATGACTCCATCGTCCGCGGAACCCAGCTTCGCGAAACCGTTGAATTCCTGTATGAGAACGGTGCAAAATCCGTTCACATGCGTTCTGCCTGCCCGCCCATCATGTACGGCTGCAAGTTCCTGAACTTCTCCCGTGCAACCAGCGACATGGAACTCATTGCCCGTGCCGTCATTGATGAGCTGGAAGGTCCGGAAGGCATGAATCATCTTGAAGAATATTGTGACGGCAATTCCGAAAGAGGCAAGAAGATGCGTCAGACCATCTGCGATAAATTCCACTTTGCTTCTCTGGAATTCCAGTCCCTGGAGGGCGTCATCGAGGCCATCGGCCTGGAGCCCTGTGAACTCTGTACTTATTGTTGGAACGGAAAGGAGTAACTCATGAACACCCAGTCCAAATCAGACGCATACGCAGCTGCAGGCGTAGACATTACTGCAGGCTACAGATCCGTTGAACTTATGAAGGCCCATGTCGCACGTACCAAGACCTCAGGCTGTGTCGATGACATCGGCGGCTTTGGCGGCATGTTCCTGCCGGACATTTCCGGCATGGAAGAACCGGTACTTGTAAGCGGTACCGACGGTGTAGGCACCAAGTTAAAGATCGCGCTTCTCATGGACAAGCATGATACCATCGGCATCGACTGTGTTGCCATGTGTGTCAACGATGTCATCTGCTGCGGCGCAAAGCCCCTTTTCTTCCTGGATTACATTGCCTGCGGAAAGAACATTCCGGAGCAGATCGCCGAGATCGTCGGCGGTGTTGCGGAAGGCTGCGTTCAGGCAGGCTGCGCACTCATTGGCGGTGAGACCGCTGAACATCCCGGTATGATGCCGGAGGACGAATATGACCTTGCAGGCTATACCACCGGTATTGTAGATAAGAAGAAAGTCATTGACAACAAGACCATGAAGGAAGGCGATGTCATCATTGCACTGCCCTCTACCGGCGTTCATTCCAATGGTTTCTCTTTAGTACGTAAGGTATTCGACATTGAAAATGCCGACCTCACCTCTCCGCGTGAGGAGCTGAACGGCCGCTCCCTGGGCGAGACGCTCCTTGCTCCGACCCGCATCTATGTAAAGCCGGTACTTGCTCTTCTTAAGGAGGTTTCCGTCAAGGGTATTTCCCACATCACCGGCGGCGGCTTCTACGAGAACATTCCGAGAAGTATTCCGGACGGCCTGGGCGCAAAGATCGACAAGGCTTCCGTTAAGGTCCTTCCGATCTTCGACCTCATTCAGAAGACCGGAAACATCACCGAGCACGATATGTTCAACACCTTCAACATGGGTGTCGGCATGAGCATCACCGTTGCTCCGGAGGATGCGGACAAGGCCATTGAAATTCTGAAGGCAAACGGCGAGGACGCTTATGTCATCGGTTCCGTCATCACTTCAGACAACAAGATCACCATCTGCTGATCCCATGGTGCGCAAGATTTTCTCCGGCATTGCAGCCGGTATCATGATCGCCATCGGCGGTTCGGTCTTCTTATCCTGCGATACCAAATGGGTCGGCGCGATCCTTTTCTCCGTGGCACTTCTTACGATCTGCTATCAGGGTTACGCCCTCTTCACAGGAAAGATCGGATTCATTCCGGAAAAGCACGATAAGGAAGCCGTTTCCGTACTGCTTCTGGGACTCCTCGGCAACTTCATTGCCACCGTCGTTCTGGGACTGACGCTCCGTTACGCGGTACCGAACATCGGAACCGCTGCAGAAGCCGCATGCGCGGCCCGCATGGAGCAGGCACTTCCGCAGACGCTGATCCGCGCGATCTTCTGCGGTATCCTGATGTACACTGCCGTCAGTATCTATCGCGATCACAAGACCATCACAGGCATCCTGTTCTGCATTCCGGTCTTTATTCTGAGCGGCTTTGAACACTCCATCGCGGACATGTTCTATTTTGCCGCAGCCGGCATGATCTCGGGACATGTGATCCTGTTCATTCTCATCGTCCTCATCGGCAACGCGATCGGCGGCATGCTGTTCCCGATCCTTCTGCCCAAGAAAGGAAACTGACATGGCAAAAGCAAGAGTCGCCGTCCTGTGTTCAGGCGGCGGAACCAATCTCCAGGCCATCATCGATGCCGAAAAGAGCGGCATCATCAAAAACGGTGAAGTGGTCCTGGTTCTGGCAAATACCAAAAAGGCTTATGCGCTGGAACGCGCGGAGAATGCCGGCATCGAGCACGCATACTATACGCGCAAGATGTGCGGCGGTCAGGAAGCCTTTGAAGATAAGCTCATGGAAGTACTGGACAGCCATAACATCGATCTTGTGGTACTGGCAGGCTTCATGGCCATCTTAAGCGAGAAATTCACTTCTCACTATCCCAGACGGATCTTAAACATCCATCCGTCCCTCATTCCCTCCTTCTGCGGTGAAGGCTTCTATGGACTGAAGGTCCACGAAGCAGCACTGGCAAAGGGCGTGAAGGTCACCGGCGCTACCGTGCATTTCGTCAACGAGATCCCGGACGGCGGCGAGATCATCATGCAGAAGGCCGTGAATGTCCGTCCCGGTGACACCCCTGAAAAGCTTCAGCTGCGTGTCATGAAACAGGCCGAATGGAAGATCTTCCCGGCCGCTGTGGAACAGGTTTCCGCTGAAATCGTAAAGAATAAGGAGAACGCATGAACATCTACAAAGTGAACGACATCGGTGAACTGATCACCGGAAACTCATACGTAGGCCGCGGCATCGTCATCGGCAAGTCCGCTGACGGCAAGAACGCCGTATCCGCATACTTCATCATGGGCAGAAGCGCCAACAGCCGCAACCGTATCTTTACTGAAAAGGACAATGCGGTCTACACCGAGCCCTTCGATGCTTCCAAAGTGGAAGATCCGAGCCTCATTATTTACGCAGCCATCCGCAAGCTGGACAACAAGCTGATCGTGACGAACGGCGACCAGACCGACACCATCTATGACGGTATCAAGGCCGGAAAGTCCTTCTCCGAATCCCTGACCGTCCGCGAGTTTGAGCCGGATGCTCCGAACTTAACTCCCAGAATCAGCGGCATGCTCACCTTCGCAAACGGTGATTTCACCTATGACATGAGCATCTTAAAGAGCATCGACGAGGAAGGCTCCGACTGCGCACGCTACTCTTTCGCTTATCCTTCCAAGGCAGGCCTCGGCCACTTCATCCACACCTATGTCTGTGACGGCAATCCGATCCCGACCTTCCAGGGCGAGCCGGAACGCGTTCAGATTCCGGATGATATCGATGCCTTCACCACTACCCTGTGGAACGCACTGGATGAAAATAACAAGATTTCCCTTTACGTCCGTTACACCAACCTGGAAACCGGCGCTGAAGAGAATCGCATGATCAACAAGAATAAATAAGAGGTGTGACATGAACGAATTCGAATTAAAGTACGGCTGCAACCCCAACCAGAAACCCGCCCGCATCTACATGAAGGACGGCAGTGAACTTCCGATCAAGGTCTTAAACGGCCGCCCGGGTTACATCAACTTCCTGGATGCCTTCAACTCCTGGCAGCTTGTCAAGGAATTAAAGGACATCCTCGGTTTTCCGGCTGTTACCTCCTTCAAGCATGTCAGCCCGACCTCCGCTGCTGTAGGTCTTCCGCTGGATGAAAAGTTAAAGAAGGCTTGCTTCGTTACCGATGTCAAGGGTCTGGACGAATCTCCGCTTGCATGTGCATATGCAAGAGCCCGCGGTACTGACCGTATGTCCTCCTTCGGTGACTGGGTCGCTCTCTCCGATGTCTGCGACGTCACCACCGCAAAGATGATCAAGCGCGAGGTTTCCGACGGTATCATCGCTCCGGGTTACGAGCCGGAAGCACTGGAGATCCTGAAGCAGAAAAAGAACGGTGGCTACAACATCGTTGAAGTAGATCCGGAATACGTTCCGGCCGCTCAGGAAACCAAGGAAGTCTTCGGCATCACCTTTGAACAGGGTCACAACTTCTTCCGCATCGACGAAGATCTTTTAAAGAACATCGTAACTGAAAACAAGGAGCTGCCGGATTCCGCCAAGCGTGACCTCATCATCTCCCTGATCACCTTAAAGTACACCCAGTCCAACTCCGTCTGCTACGCATATGACGGTCAGGCCATCGGCGTAGGCGCCGGCCAGCAGTCCCGTATTCACTGCACCCGTCTTGCAGGTCAGAAGGCAGATACCTGGTTCCTTCGTCAGGCAGACAAGGTTCTGAACCTGCCCTTCAAGAAGCTGGGCCGTCCGGAAAAGGACAATGTCATCGACAGCTACATCAATCAGAATGAGGAAGATGTCTGTGCGGAAGGCAACTGGCAGAAGTATTTCACCGAGCAGCCCGCTCCCTTCACCAAGGAAGAACAGGCCGCATATCTGGCAACCAAGACCGGCGTGTCTTTGGGTTCCGATGCCTTCTTCCCCTTCGGTGACAACATCGAGCGCGCGCACAGAAGCGGTGTCAGCTACATCGCGGAGCCGGGCGGATCCGTTCGTGATGACGATGTCATCGCAACCTGCGATCGTTACGGTATCACCATGGCCTTCACCGGCATGAGACTGTTCCATCACTGATGTGATACAAGGCAGGAAAAATCCGGAGATGAATACTTGTATTCAGACTCCGGGATTTGACGGCCGAACAGATTGAGAAATCACCTGTTTTCGCAGAAAGCAGGATGATTTCGAAAGCTGCAGGATCACGAGAGTACGAAGTACGGAGTGATCCGTGGTATCACCGTAATGTGGCCGGAATTATTAAAGAATAAGGAGATGAATCCATGAAACTTATGGTCATCGGCGGAGGCGGACGCGAACACGCAATTATCAAGAAATTAAAGGAAAACAAGGACGTTGAAAAGATCTATGCCCTTCCCGGAAACGGCGGCATCGCCCTCGACGCGGAATGTGTGAACATCAGCGCAACGGACATCGACGGCATCGTTGCCTTTGCCAAGGACAATGCCATCGACTACGCAGTCGTTGCCCCGGATGATCCGCTGGTTCTGGGCTGTGTGGACGCACTGAACGCGATCGGCATCCCCTGCTTCGGCCCGAACAAGAACGCGGCCATCATCGAAGGCAGCAAGGTCTTCTCCAAGAACCTGATGAAGAAATACGGCATCCCCACCGCTCAGTACGAAGTCTTCACCGATGCAGAAAAGGCGCTGGAATATGTAAAGACCGCACCGATCCCCACGGTCATAAAGGCCGACGGTCTTGCGCTCGGCAAGGGCGTCATCATCGCCATGACGGAAAAGGAAGCGGAAGATGCCATCATTGAGATCATGCAGGACAAGAAGTTCGGTGCATCCGGCAACCAGATCGTCATCGAAGAGTTCCTGACCGGTCCGGAAGTCTCGGTCCTCTCCTTCACCGACGGCAACGTCGTGAAGCCGATGGTTTCCTCCATGGACCACAAGCGTGCCGGTGACAACGATACCGGCCTGAACACGGGCGGCATGGGCACCATCGCCCCGAACCCGTATTACACCAAGGAAGTCGCTGACCGCTGCATGGAAGAGATCTTCCTGCCCACCATTCGCGCGATGAAGGCCGAAGGCCGCACCTTCAAGGGCTGCCTCTACTTCGGTCTCATGATCACCGAGAACGGTCCCAAGGTCATCGAATACAACTGCCGCTTTGGCGATCCGGAGACTCAGGTCGTTCTTCCGCTCATGAAGTCTGACCTCTTCACCGTCATGAAGGCCGTTACCGAAGAGACCCTTGCCGATACCCCGGTTGAATTTGAAGATGCGCATGCCGCTTGCGTGGTCATGGCATCCGCCGGCTATCCGGTCTCTTACGAGAAAGGTTATGAAATGACCATTCCGGAAGACGTTCTGCCGTATGTTTATGTTGCAGGCGCCAAGGAAAAGGACGGCAAGCTGCTGACGAACGGCGGCCGCGTACTGGGTGTCACCAGTGTTGCGGGAAGCCTGAAGGAAGCCATCGCCGCTTCCTATGAAAAAGTAGAAAAGATTCATTTTGACAATGCCTTCTACCGCCATGACATCGGCGCGCGGGCACTGAAAGCTGAGGTATGACACATGGTTTACAGAGTATATGCCGAAAAGAAGAAAGAGCTCGCAAATGAAGCAAAGGCTCTTTTAAACGATGCACGCAAGCTGCTTTCCATTAAAGCACTTGAGGACGTCCGTATTCTGAACCGCTATGACGTTGAAAACTGCTCCGAAGAGCTGTTCAACTACGCGATCCAGACCGTATTCACCGAGCCGCAGCTCGATATTGCTTCTTCCGATTTTGACGCGGAAGGCGCAGCCGTATTCGCAGTGGAATATCTGCCGGGTCAGTTTGACCAGCGCGCAGACTCCGCCGCACAGTGCATCCAGATCATCTCCCAGGGTGACCGTCCGCTGATCCGTTCCGCAAAGGTCTATCTGCTCTACGGTGATCTTTCCGATGCTGATATTGCAGAAATCAAGAAATATGTCATCAACCCGGTTGAAGCTCGCGAGGCTGACCTTGCGCTTCCTAAGACCTTAAAGACCGAATACGAGATCCCGACCACCGTCCGTACCCTGGAAGGCTTCCTGGAACTGGACCGTAAGGGTCTGGAGGATTTCGTTGCACAGTACGGCCTGGCCATGGATGCCGATGACATCGCATTCTGCCAGGAATACTTCAAGACCGAGCATCGCGATCCCACCATCACCGAGATCCGCATGATCGATACCTACTGGTCCGACCACTGCCGTCACACCACCTTCCTCACCGTCATCGACGACGTGAAGTTTGAAGACGAGCTTTTACAGTCCGCTTACGAAGACTACTTGAATGTCCGTAAGGAACTGGGCCGTACCAAGCCCATCTGCCTGATGGACCTTGCTACCATCGCCGTCAAGTACTTAAAGAAGCACGGAAAGCTGAACAAGCTGGACGAGTCTGAAGAAATCAACGCCTGCACCGTCAAGGTCGATGTTGATGTGGACGGCGTCACCGAGCCGTGGCTCCTGTTATTCAAGAATGAGACCCATAACCATCCGACCGAGATTGAGCCCTTTGGTGGTGCTGCGACCTGCATCGGCGGTGCCATCCGCGACCCGCTGTCCGGCCGTTCCTATGTTTACGGCGCAATGAGACTCACCGGCGCTGCTGACCCGACCGTTCCGGTTTCCGAAACCATCCCGGGCAAGCTGCCGCAGCGTAAGCTCGTTACCACCGCTGCTGCCGGTTATTCATCCTACGGCAACCAGATCGGCCTTGCTACCGGCATCGTCGATGAACTGTATCATCCGGGCTATGCCGCAAAGCACCTGGAAGTCGGCGCTGTCATCGCTGCTGCTCCGGCTGAAAATGTCCGCCGCGAAGTTCCGGCTCCGGGTGACATCGTCATCCTGCTTGGTGGTTCCACCGGCCGCGACGGCATTGGCGGTGCTACCGGTTCCTCCAAGGCTCACAACGCGCATTCCGTTGAGACCTGCGGTGCTGAAGTTCAGAAGGGTAACGCTCCGGAAGAAAGAAAGCTTCAGCGTCTGTTCCGTTCCAAGGAAGCATGCCGCATGATCAAGCGCTGCAACGACTTCGGTGCGGGCGGTGTATCCGTTGCCATCGGTGAACTTGCTGACGGTCTGGACATCAACCTGAACAATGTTCCGAAGAAGTACGACGGTCTGGACGGTACCGAACTTGCCATCTCCGAATCTCAGGAACGTATGGCAGTCGTCATCGAACCGGAGAATGTGGATGCTTTCCTGAAGCTTGCCAACGAAGAAAACCTGCAGGCCTGCCCGGTTGCAGTTGTTAAGGAAGATCCGCGTCTGACCATGTACTGGAATGACAAGAAGATCGTCGATGTCAGCCGTGAATTCCTGAATTCCAACGGTGCTGACAAGCACATCGTCATCACTCCGGAAAGCCCGAAGGCCATTGAGAAGACGGTTGAAGGCTCCTTCACGGATAATTATAAGGCTCTCGCTGCAGACCTGAATGTATGCTCCAAGCGCGGTCTGTCCGAGCGTTTTGACTCTACCATCGGCGCAGGCACCGTACTGATGCCCTTCGGCGGCAAGAACCAGCTGACTCCCATCCAGGCGATGGTACAGAAGGTCTCCGTTGAAAAGAAGCATACCGATGACTGCTCACTGATGTCCTGGGGCTACAACCCCTATCTCACCGAGAAGAGCCCGTTCCACGGTGCTTACCTCGCAGTTGTTGAATCCGTTTCAAAGCTGATCGCCACCGGCGCGAAGTTTGAAGACGTTTACCTGACCTTCCAGGAATATTTTGAGAAGCCCGGCCAGGACGGTAAACGCTGGGGCCAGCCGCTCGCAGCACTCCTCGGTGCGTTTGAAGCACAGAAGGAGCTGGGGATCGGTTCCATCGGCGGTAAGGACTCCATGTCCGGTTCCTTTGAAGATCTGGATGTTCCGCCCACGCTGATCTCCTTCGCGGTAACCATGGAAAAGGTCGCTTCCATCGTCTCTCCGGAATTCAAGAAGGCCGGCAACAAGCTTGTTCTTGTTAAGCCCGAATATACGGAAAAGGGTCTTCCGGATACCGCTTCTCTTCTGGCACTGTACGATCAGGTCAATGGCCTCATGAAGGACGGCACCGCTGTTTCTGCTTACACGCCCTGCTTTGGCGGTATCGCAGAAGCGGTCATGAAGATGGCCTTCGGCAACAGCCTCGGCTTCACCTATGCTGACGGCGTGACCATGGATGAACTGTTCGGTTACAACTACGGCGCATTCCTGCTGGAAGTTCCGGCAGATGTTGAACTCGGCAAGGAGATCGGTGTCATCACGGATGCTGCTGAGATCAAGGGATTCGGCGAGAGCATCGCCCTTGATGCTCTCCTCTGCGATTACGAAGGCAAGCTAGAAAAGGTTTACAGCTGCAACATTCCGGACAACAACGGCCCGGTAGAGAACTTCTCTTACACGGCTGCCTCTTATCCGGCACCGGCTGTCAAGACCGCAAAGCCCAAGGTTCTGATCCCGGCATTCCCGGGCACCAACTGTGAGTACGACTCCGCAAAGGCCGTTCGTGACGCAGGCGCAGAACCGGAGATCATCGTCATCAACAACCTGACCGCAGCCGGCATTCAGGCTTCCGTTGATAAGTTCGCTGAGAGCCTCAAGTCTTCTCAGATGATCTTCATCCCGGGCGGCTTCTCCGGCGGTGACGAGCCGGATGGTTCCGCAAAGTTCATTACAGCCTTCTTCCGCAACGCAGCCATCAAGGACGGCGTGACCGACCTTCTGGACAACCGTGACGGTCTGATGTGCGGTATCTGCAACGGTTTCCAGGCGCTGATCAAGCTGGGGCTTGTGCCGTACGGCAAGATCATCGATACCGATGCTTCCTGCCCGACCCTGACCTTCAACACCATTGCGCGCCATCAGTCCAAGATCGTGCGTACCCGTATCGCTTCCAATAAGTCTCCGTGGCTGAGTCTGATGAATACCGGCGACATCGTCAGTGTTCCGATCTCCCATGGTGAAGGCCGCTTCCTGGCCGATGAAGCACTGATCCGTCAGCTTGCTGAAAACGGTCAGATCGCTACGCAGTATGTGGATCTTGCAGGCAATGCCACTACCGATGTTCACTTCAATCCGAACGATTCCATGTTCGCCATTGAAGGTATCACGTCACCGGATGGTCGTGTATTCGGTAAGATGGGACATAGCGAGCGAGTCGGCGCTGGCCTCTACAAGAACGTGCCGGGCAACTACGACATCCGCATGTTCGAGGCAGCGGTGAAGTATTTTAAGTGATGAGTGGACGCGGAGGCTGAACGTCTTCCACGTTCTTCAGACAGTATTTCTCCGGGGTACTGCTCTCGCACGGCTCGGGGCAAGCTTTTCAGCACAGCTGAAAAGTTCCCTTAGAAAAAGCAGATAAAAGCATTCTGCTTTTTCTGCGGCTTTATCCCCAGCGGTACTAACCTCAGCTTCACACTTCGTGTTTGCTTCGCTAAGTACCGGGACCCGAGAGCCCCCTCCGAAATACTGTCATGATCGAACGTTGCAGCCGGTCCGCCTTCGCTGCTCACTACATTACATAAAACACTGTCATCCGCTGTTCAAAACTGCGGGTGGCGGAGTGACCGGCAGAATAGAAATGGCGGCGGAAACGCCGGAATTTGCCGGATATCGAATTCAGAATTTATGAAATTTAAGCTTTGCGGCCCCTCACGGGTCCGCAAAGTAAAAGATCAGGCAATTGAACGGAGGTTAAGACATCTGTTTTTTGCCTCACCTTGTTGTTAATGCACTTTCCGGATACAGCCCGGCCCGGCATCCGATTCACAGTTTTTATCAAAAAATGTGTTTCGCGATGCGTCACCGGAAACATCGGCCCGATGCCTGCTCCACACCGTATATAAAAGAAAAGGTGTTTCTGCAGGGGCTCTCGGGTCCCGGTACTTAATGAAACGAGCCTTTACGGCGAAGTTGAATTTAGTACCGCTGGGGCACCCGAGCCGGCCGAGAGGCGTACCCGTAAGAAACACTTTTCTTTATATATCAGTGCGCAGGCATAGGTCCGATGTGATTTGTCACGCGCAACGTAAGAAACACATTTTTTGAAACAATCAAACGAATGCCGGTCCGGACTGTACCGCGCAGAAAGAGGAAAAATGGCTTACTTAACCGACATTGAAATTGCACACCAGTGCAAAATGAAACCCATCACCGAGATCGCCAAGACCGCCGGCATCAGCGAGGACATGATCGACCAGTACGGCAAGTACAAGGCCAAGGTCGACCTTTCCCTGATGAACGACGAGACCCGTGAAAACGGCAAGCTGATCCTTGTTACCGCCATCACCCCCACTCCGGCAGGTGAAGGCAAGACCACCACGACCATCGGCCTCGCCGACGGCCTGAAGCGCATCGGCAAGAATGTCGTTGTTGCCCTCCGTGAGCCATCTCTGGGCCCGGTATTCGGCGTTAAGGGCGGTGCCGCAGGCGGCGGTTACGCGCAGGTCGTTCCGATGGAAGACATCAACCTGCACTTCACCGGCGACTTCCACGCCATCGGCGCAGCAAACAACCTGCTCGCTGCTCTTCTTGACAATCACATCCAGCAGGGCAACAAGCTCGGCATCGATGTCCGCAAGATCACCTGGAAGCGCTGCATGGACATGAATGACCGTCAGCTCCGCTTCATCGTCGATGGTTTAAACGGCAAGGCCAATGGTACTCCCCGTGAAGACGGCTTTGATATCACTGTTGCTTCTGAGATCATGGCAGTCTTCTGCCTGGCAAACTCCATCACCGATCTGAAGGAACGTCTGTCCCGCATCATCGTCGCATACACCTATGATGACAAGCCGGTCACCGCAGGCGACCTGAATGCAGTCGGCGCAATGACCGCTCTTCTGAAGGATGCCCTGAAGCCGAACCTTGTTCAGACCCTGGAAGGCACTCCGGCCTTCGTACACGGCGGACCCTTCGCAAACATTGCTCATGGATGCAACTCCGTCATCGCCACCAAGCTTGCGTTAAAGCTCGGCGACTACGCAGTCACTGAAGCCGGCTTCGGCGCGGACCTCGGTGCTGAAAAATTCCTCGATATCAAGTGCCGTATGGCAGGCCTCACCCCGAGCGCTGTTGTTGTCGTTGCTACTGTCCGCGCACTGAAGATGCACGGCGGCCTTTCCAAGAAGGAACTGACAAACGAGGATCTCACTGCTCTTGAGAAGGGTGTTCCGAACCTGCTTCGCCACGTTTCCAACATCAAGGACGTTTACAAGCTTCCGTGTGTTGTTGCTGTTAACCGCTTCCCCACCGATACCGATGCTGAAATCGATTTCATCATCGCAAAGTGCAAGGAGCTTGGCGTCAATACCATCCTGTCCAATGTCTGGGCAGAAGGCGGCAAGGGCGGCGAAGATCTGGCACGCGAAGTCGTTCGTCTCTGTGAAGAGGAAAAGGGTGATTTCACCTTTGCTTACGATTCCGATGACACCATTGAAAACAAGATCCGTGCCATCGTCCAGAAGGTCTACCGCGGTGCCGATGTCACCTTCCTTCCGGCCGCTAAGAAGCAGATCAAGACCCTGACCGCACTCGGCTTTGACAAGACTCCGGTCTGCATGGCTAAGACGCAGTACAGCTTCTCCGATAATGAAAAGCTTCTCGGCGCTCCGGAGAACTTCAAGGTTACCGTCCGCAACATCAAGGTTTCCGCAGGTGCAGGCTTCGTTGTTGCTCTGACCGGTGAGATCATGACCATGCCGGGTCTGCCCAAGGTTCCGGCTGCTGAGAACATCGATGTGGATGAAAACGGCGTAATTACCGGTCTGTTCTGATGTAAATCCGCAAAGCAGTTCGGCCGAGCGGTTCGTCGGATCATCTGAGCGGTATCAGATGAGAGGTGCGACAGCCGGGGGCAACGGAAATGCCCGCTTCCTTTAAGGAATCCACCACGTGATGTAGCCGCTTGAAATCATACGCGCCGCGCTTGTGCGCCATCTTCTGCCATGCGAATTCTGAAACAAAGAGATCGAGTAATTGTTTATCAGTAAACGAAACGGCTGGGCGCTCGCTTACATCCTAATTAAATAAAGTATTGTGTCCTGTTCTGAAGACTTCATAGAAAGCCATTGAAGTTACCTGAGCAGGACACTTTTTGATTTCAGGCTCACCGTATCTCATTTTCCCTTTTACTGTTTCGGATGCAATCTTAAAGCTTCCATACAGCTGTCTAATAAAGATGCTCTACTGAATGAAGC
>CAMGCK010000018.1 GCA_946040795.1 uncultured Lachnospiraceae bacterium | reverse complement strand
ATTCCTCTACGTCTCGTGGGCTCGGAGATGTGTATAAGAGACAGATTCCGGACTCTGTGATATTTTGCGGATCAGACAAAGGTGAGCGGCTCTTTGGCAATCTCGCGGATGAGGGCTTTCAGCGCATCGATGTCCCCGGTTCCGTCAGCGGCTTCCGATGCATCCAGATAGACACCGCCTTCACCGCCGTTCACGCCGCCGGAGCTGACAATAACGGCTTCGCATCCGGTCAGAAGGCGGATGGCATCCAGTTCCGTAAAGGCTTCACCGGGAGCTTCAAAGAGACGCAGACCGTGTCCGTCCGGTGCGTTCAAGCGTGCCGTCAGTTCGGAAAGCGGAAGGTCCACGCGTTTTTCAACGCCCACGGGCAGGATCAGTTTGACGCGGCGGGCCAGGACCGGGCGGGAAGCTTCCATGATGGTGCCGCCCATTTCATTGTTACCAATCAGGATAGCAGCTGTGCGTGCCTTAAGATCCAGGGCATTGGCTCCCTTTAAGATCACATCGCCGTGCTGCAGTGCGTCACACGCAGCACCCAGATCATCGACAAAACGAGGCTGTCCTTTTTCAATGACCAGCTGACCCGGGAAGGGCTGCACGGTGGTTTTCGCGCCGGGAGCAACGGTTACTCCTTTATGAAAGGCAGGAAATGTGACACGGACGTCACTTCCGACGGCTTCCAGAAGCGCATTGGCGGCGTAGACATTGGTCGTACCGGCAATAACAAGTACGGTGCCGTTTTTCAGTGCGTCCCGGATCTCCGGGCGTTTTAGAAGGCCCTTTGCAATGAGACGCTTGCCTGCGGCGGGAGTTAAGTAAAACTGGTAATGAGACATGGAATACTCCTTTCTGTGTGATCACAGGTTGATCATTTGTTTTAATGATTTACTGACCGGCCACTTTCTCGGTCTTTTCAGCGGCAAAGATCATGACACATGCGCCGATGGCACTGAGGACCGTTGTGACGGCAAGCAGTGTATGAACGCCCGCAGCATCCAGAAGCCGGCCGCCCAGAAGCGAACCCAGCACATTGCCGACTGTGTACGACATGGCTGCATATCCCTGGCCCTTGACAACATCCTCACGTTCCATTTTTGCGTTGACGTAGTACACAATGGAAACTGCGATGAGAGCCCACCCTCCAACCTGGAAAAGCTGGACAAAATAATAACCCATGACACTGGTTGCGAGCATGGAGAAAAGCAGCTTTAATGTAAAGAATACACCGGACATACGAAGCCAGATATCACAGCGGACTTTTTTAACCATAACGGAAAAAAAGAACAATGTGGGAAGCTCTGCAAGTGCTGCGATGGCTGCTGAGGTTCCCATTTCGGCGCTGCCTCCGCCAATGGGCTCGATGATCTGAAGAATAAAACTGTTCAGCACAGTGTGCCCGAGGTAAATGGCCATGCAGCAAAGAAGCAGCACGCCGAACCGCGGATATTTCCGGAAAAAGGCAATGGCACCGGTTCCCTGTTTTTGAGATGAGGACGCTGAGGAAGCGGCATCGTTTGCCTGCTCACTGAGCGCCTGACCGGCAGCAGGTACAGTCTTTTTAAATGGAAAGACAAAGACCGAAATAAAAAACAGGACGCAGGCCATCGTAATGCAGATCGGGATGGCATCGTGTCCGAAGGCTGACACCAGCATGCCCAGTACATAGGAGGTCCCGGCATAGCCCAGCGAGCTGATGGCTTTGCTGGCTCCGAAATTCAATCGATATCCCTGATTCAGGCACTCCATGCTGAGCGCGTTGATGAAGGGCTGAAGCAGCATGATGAGCATCATGGCAATGGCGTAAAAAAAAGCTGTGATAAGCTGCAGGGCACGCGCTCCTGTTTGAACAGCGGCGCGTCCGGCAAACAGAACGGCAAGTCCCGTGGCAAACTGGACCGCGCCGAGAATCAGCAGAAATACCCGGATGGAAGGGCTTTCCGGTTGGTCGGCGATAGTTGAAAGAAGCGGCTGCAGGATCGCTGCCAGCACGCATCCCAGCGCCAGAACCAGGCCGATCTCACTGTTTGTCAGTCCGGCGTGGAGCAGGAAAGAACTGGAGAAGGCTCCGGTGGCAGCAAAGCCGACCCAGTATACGGTATTTAAGACGGAGAAGCCCGCCGTCAGATCTTTTTTTGCAGAATTCATCATGTTGTACGTGATAAGGCCGCCGGATTAACAACAGGGAAGTACTCTTCAGCAAGAAGTCCCTTTGTCATGGCCTCACACCATCCATAAATGTACCACGAAGCCCGACTGATGTAAAGAAATCGATATATATTTTCCAGGGAGCGTGTCAGCCGGAAAAAATCGTGTTATAATCCGGTTAACAAGACCTGCGTCACAGGACGCAGGCCGGAAGGAGCAGGGAGGTACTGTTATGAAGAGTAAATTCGGTCAGCAGTACGGCGGTGAAGGCCGTGTCGCAGATCAGGAGTCCCCGGAGGTCAAGTTCCTGCAGGCGCTTGCGAACGGAGATGAAGAAGGTGTTCTGGCACTTTTTGAAGAAGAGAAGCAGTTTGGCGGTCGTTCAGCGGTCGATACCGCGCATGGCCGCTATGAAGGGCTGGAGGAAATCCGGGCCTGCGTGCGTGAGTGGTACGGCGCTTTTGAGGCTGTCAGCGGTGAAGTGGAGATCTGCACTCAGATCCACGCCGGCATGCGTGCCGCACTGGAATTCTGTTTCATTTTGCAGATGAAGGACGGTTCGGTAAAAGAGATCCCGATGGCACTTGCCGCCGATATCCGCGGCCGCCGTCAGAAGCTGGATGAAGTCCGCATGTATGTACATTGTATGTGGATCCAGAGCTATCCGAAGTACAGAAAACCCATCTTCCCGCCCACAAAGACACTGGAGCTCCGCCTGGAAATGGCGTCCGGTGTCATGCCGCACTATTTTAAGCTGGTCATGGAAGAGGGCATGATCAACATTCCCGAGCTCATGACGGATGAAGAAGAGATTCTGATGGGCGCATATGGTCCGGAGGATACCATTTACAAGACTACCCGTGCCGAACTTCTGAGGCAGCGCGATGAGGCTGTGGCAAACGGTGTCAAGGGTGATCCCATCGGAGCCATTGTGGGACTTCGCATGGAGCATTTCATTGATGACGGACGCATCTGCTGCGTGGAATGGGAGCAGACGGTTACACGCCGCGGCCGTGCGGAACGAAACCGTCTGTCCGAGCCGGGCATCAGTTTTTATGAACGTGCTGCCGATGGCCGTCTGAAATCCTTCCGTATCATCGACTACGCGTATACGGAGCAGTACATCGACTGGAGCAAAGCGCCCATTACCAAGGAAGAGGCGGAAATGCTCAACTACGAAGGTCAGGACGACTGAACCGGATGAAACAAAACAGCCCGCCGTTTTATGCGGCAGGCTGTATGAAAAGGAATGATATTATGGCAAAACCTGAAAAGACAAATGTCATGCGGCTCCTTGAGCAGAGCGGCGTGGAATATAAAAGTTACTGTTACATCGATTATCCGTCTACCAAAGGAACGGAGATCGCGGCCTACCTGAAGCAGGATCCGGCGCAGGTGTTCAAAACGCTGGTGACGCGCGGAAAATCCGGCGGATACTACGTTTTTGTAATTCCGGTGGGCGAGGAACTGGAACTTCGGAAGGCTGCGCAGGCTGCCGGGGAGAAGAGCATTGAAATGATCCCTCAGAAGGAACTTCTGCCGCTCACGGGCTATATTCACGGCGGCTGTTCTCCCATCGGCATGAAAAAAATGTTCCCCACATTTATTGAAGAAACGGCCATGCTGTACGATACGATCATTTTCAGCGCAGGAAAAATCGGTTATCAGGTGGAAGTGGATCCCGAAGCACTTTCAATAATGGTGCCCTTCACATATGCGGACCTTGTGAACTGAAGTGAAGATCAAATCAGTTTCTTTTCAAGGAACTCCGGATTCGTTGCATAGTGCAGCGCTGTTTCCCGGGTAATGCGCTTATCGCGGTAGAGCTTCAGAAGGCTCTGATCCATGGAGATCATGTCCGGACGGAAGGAAGAATACAGCTGACCTTCAATCTGTGCAACTTTGTTTTCCCGGATCATGTTGCGGATGGCGGTAGTCACAGTCATGATCTCAAAGACCGGGATCGGGGTTCCGTTGACATCCGGAACCAGCTGCTGTGAAACGATGGCGTTCAGGACCATGGAAAGCTGGGTGGCAATCTGGCGCTGCTGGTTGGCCGGGAAGACATCAATGATGCGGTCAATGGTATTTACCGCGCCGATCGTATGCAGCGTGGAGAAAAGCAGGTGGCCCGTCTCCGCTGCGGTCATGGCCACATTGATGGTCTCGTAATCACGCATTTCCCCAAGAAGAATGACATCGGGGCTCTGACGCAGTGCTGCACGGAGCGCTTTGACATAACTTTCCGTATCGACATCGATCTCGCGCTGGGAAATAATGCTGCGGTCATGCTTGTGCAGGAATTCCAGCGGATCCTCCAGGGTGATGATGTGCTTTTCCTGGGTCTTGTTGATGCGGTCCACGATGCAGGCCAGCGTGGTGGATTTTCCGGAGCCCGCAGAACCCGTCACGAGAACCAGGCCCTTGCGGAGGTTCGCGAATTCCATGATGTTATCCGGAATGCCCAGTTCACGGGAATCCGGGACCGTGAATGTGATGATGCGGATGACTGCGGAGCAGGAGCCGCGCTGACGGTAGGCACTGATACGGAAACGGGACAGGCCCGGGAGCGCAAAAGCAAAGTCATCGTCCCCGGTCTTTTCAAAGGAGGACATGTCGCGGCGGGCAATCTCGTAGATCTCACGGATCAGCTCATAGGTATCGTTCGGCATCAGGCGGATGTCGTTCATGCTGCACATCTTTCCGCTTATACGGACAGAAGCAGGACGGCCGGCCACCAGGAAAAGGTCGGAGGCTTTATCGGTTACGGCTTGTTCAAGCAGTTCATTGATCGTCATGGAATATTTCCTCAATTCTGTATTTGGGTCAGGGACGGTAGAGTTCCATTGTGTCATCGGCGGACCAGTCGGCGGTGTTTTCTGCAGACCAACGGGTCACGGTGTAGCGGCGGGCACTTTCACGGGGTTCGACTCGGACGGTCACGGAAAGAATCCGGGTATCGGTCATGGGAACGCTGAAAAAGATCAGCTGGTTCACGGTATCATAGGTGTATTCATTGTCAAGCCGCGCAGCAAGCGCGAAAGTGAAGCCCTTTGTGGAAGAAACGGCAAAGGAATCGATGCGTGCCGCCTGAATCCAGACGTCCAGATCTGCCAGCATCTCTTCTGCGGTGTTGGAAGCTTCGTAATAAGCCAGGCGCTGATCGGCCGCTTTTTTGCTGAAGGTATAGTCACTGCGCGCAGAAGAAACTGCCAGCACGGAAAACGTGGAAAGGCAGAGCGCCAGGAAAATCACCAGGAGCGACGATGATCCGATGTTCATGAAGGGGAAGGTGGTGTTATTGTGCATGGGCTGCCACCTCCTGCACGTGATGCACCGTTTGAGCGGACCAGATCGTTTCTGTAAGATCATTGGTATAAAAGACACAGTCGGTTTTCAAAAAGTTCTGTTCATCGACAGAAATGTCGGTATACAGGCAGTAAGCAGCGTCTTTTTCCGTGCAGGGCATAAAAGAGACATCGTACCAGATGACGATCTGGTAACCGGCGGTCTTGTAAACACTGCAGGTCGGATACGCGCCGCTGATGCGTGAAACAACAGTTTCCGGATCCTCAGCGGAAGCGGCGATCTCCAGCACCGAACTGATTTCCGATACGCTGTGGTTCAGCCGCAGGGCGTCACGGGAATAAATATGCGATTTTACGAAGAATCGGACGCAGACACAGCTGACGATCGCAAAGAACAGGATCGCGAGGATCAGTTCCAGGAGAAAGGTACCGGTGGTCTGCGAACGCTTTTTTATCTTCATACAGGCTCCTGATCTATAAAATGTTCATCGGCTGCGTACAGAAATGTACGCAGTTTTTGTATGCTGATCTTCATCGGTGCATTCCACACGGAACAGACCGGCGTCTGTTTCTTCCACGCGGAAGGCGGAAAGCGGAAGGATCGGAGTGCCGGCATCCGCCGATGTATCCGCACCTTCCTTCATAAACAGTTCCATCAGCTGGCCGTCCTTCAGATAAACGGCGGTGACATAGGTGTCATCGGAAAAGGTTGAGCGAAGGAGAAGGGCATCGCACCCGTCAAAGCGCCCTACGGAGACCGCACCTTCCGTATCGCCGGAGTGGATCTTTTCCGTGATGTAGGCAATCGCCGTTCCGGCAGTGTGATTCCGCGCGGAATCTTCCACCGTGTTTTTATACACCCGCGCCGCGAAAACAATCACGATCAGCGCACTGAGCGCAAAGGCGAAGAACAGGGCCAGCGGGGCCAGAAATTCGATGACATGGCGGTTCTTTTTCATTGGCCGCCTCCTTTTTCAAGGATCACATAGGTGGGACGGATGTTTCCGCCGGGCACCCGGTAGTCCACAAAAAACAGGTCCTCGTTATAGGTGAGGCCATAGGCTTCCTTCATGTAGTCGATGCTTTCCGGATACGTGCCTTCAATCGCGTAGCAGCCGGTAATGGTCCGCGCGAGCGCACGGTCCAGCGTTTCTTTCTGCCGGATCCGGTCACCGCCTGTAAGGCTTTTTGTGCTTAAAAGAAAAGCGGTCAGGATCAGCAAAAAGAGCAGAACGGACAGGAACTGCTTTGCGCGTCGATGTTCTGTTTTTCCGGATCGATACTGGAAACGGGCCAATGCGAACTCCTTTTTCTGTGCCGCCTGCAAAACGGCGGCGGGATTTCTTGTGAAACAGTCTTACAGCGTGGACATGATGCTCATGAGCGGCAGCATGACGGAGAGAAGGATCGCGCCGACGATGACTGAAAGGACAATGACGAGTGCCGGCTCGATGGCAGCCAGTCTGCTGCTGATGGAGGCATCGATCTCTTCTTCGTACAGCGCAGCCAGTTTTTCCATGACACGGTCCATGGAACCGGTCTTCTGGCCGATGTTTGCCATGCGGGCATAGATGCCGGAGAACACGCCTTCCTCGTGCAGGGCAGCACTGAGATCCATGCCGTCTGCGGTCTTGTCACGCACTGCATTCAGTCTGGATCTGAATGCCGGGGAATCAATGAGGTCCGCCGCAAGGTCCAGACTCCGGGCGGTATCCAGACCTGCGCGGAGAGAAAGAGCCATTCCGGCAGCAAACCGGCAGGCACTGATCTTTTCATTTATTTTCCGGTTCAGTCCCAGTTTGCGAGCTGTTTTTTCACAGAAAGCGCGTCCTTTTGCGGAACTGATCAGAATCAGAAGAAGGACGGCCAGTACGACGAGCGGGATGAGGATCAGGAAGCCGTAACGGTCCACACTAAGGCCGATCTTCAGAAGAAGCTCGGAGAGGCCGCCCATTTCCGTACCCAGCTGTTCATAGACCTGACTGAAGACCGGCATGACGCGGGTCAGAAGTACAAAAATAACAAGCAGCATCATCACGGTCATGACGATTGGGAAAGTGACGGCACTTTTTACCGCGCGGGCGATGTTTTCTTCCCGCTCATAATGGGCGGAAAGACCTTCCATGGTTTCATCCAGACTTCCGGTCTCCTCACCGATGGCTGTCATCTGCAGAAGATACGCGGGATAGAGTCCGGTGGATGCCAGCGCGTGGGCCAGCAGGCCGTTTTCCATGAGATCGTCACGGACAGCTTCTAAAATGCGTGTTTCCGCAGCATCGGTGCTGTCCTCCAGCATGGTCAGAATACCTTCCAGCGGGGAAATGCCCGAGCAAAGGATCAGGGCCATCTGACCGCAGAAAGCGGCAAGTTCGGTATTTGTCAGCATTTTGTCGTGTTTGGCTTTACTCACGTGAACCTCCGGAAATCAGTACCAGTAACATACGGTGTAGTTTTCTCCCGTGCCGATGTATTTCTTGACATCGGTTGCGGAATTGCTTGCGGCAAGAGTCGGATCCATAAGGGACCAGGATGTGCCGTTGAACTGAATGACATTGTCCACCCAGCCGGTCTCTTCCAGGTAAACAGAGATCCAGGCGTGGTAAACGGTGCCTGAGTAACCCACCATCAGCTTGGTCGGAATACCCTGTGAACGGAGCAGAGCGGTCATCAGGGAAGCGTAGTCAAAGCAGATGCCTTTTTGAGTTTTCAGTGTGGTGTCGATGTCCGGCAGATAATCTACCGGGATCTCGGCTGCAAGATCGGTATCGTAGTCGATGTTGTCAATGATGTAGTGATAGACATTCGTCAGATAGTGGAGATCGTCCCGGGACAGGTCGGAAAGAGAAGCGCCCAGTTTCAATGCGTCCGTACCCTCTGTATACCAGCTGTACTGGTTGGGGTAGAGGAAGGGGCGATACTCATCCGTCAGTTCTACATGAATGCTGTCGGAGAGGATCACCGCGTATTTGGTACTTTCGACCTGGGTGAGGACCGTCACCTTGTAATCGCCGTTTCCGGCCTGAAGAGGGAAGGCTTCATAGGAGCCGATCTTCAGGGTGTAGGTGTAAGTGACATCGTCCGGAGCGGTGATCTGGGCTTTGACGCGGGAGGCGTCGCCCTCATATTTCAGCATGACATAACCTTCCGAGACATTGGAGTGATCAATCACAGCGCCGTTGTCTTCCGTGATTTTGATGCCGGGTGCCTCCGGAAACAGATGTCCGGTCCGGGTCTCGCGGTGCGGCTCGCCTTCTTTCAGGGGAGAGGGCACTCCGCCGGCCGGTTTTCCGGGAGCACAGCCGGTGCAAAACACGGAAAAACACAAAGAGGCCAGAAGAACAGCGGAAAGAACGATTTTCTGTAAACGGTTCTGTTGCACTTTTCTCAGGCCTCCTCAGGGGTTAATTCAAGGTAAGTACCAGATGCAGATAATTGCCGCGGGTGTCCGGAATGTAGACATTCAGGGCGTTTGAGGCGTTGTCAAAGACGATCTCGCCGGTACCCACGTTCCAGGATGACGGGTAAACGGTCGTGCCATCCAGCTCTTCTGCATAGATCCGGTTGTAGTCGATGCCGGTCCCATCGTCCGCCACATACAGATACAGACGGTTGTCCTCCATGTTGCTGGAGACCAGATACGGGGTGGAGGTGTCGATGTTGGACACCTGGATCGATGCGTCTCTGTACTGACGATTGCTTAAAGTGACGCGGATGTTCATGGTTCCGTTCTGCATGGGCTGTACGCTGTACACGCGGTCACCGAGCTCGGTAACGGGGAAGAGGGCATCGTCCACGCTGGCGGTGACGGATGCTACCGGCATGGGACCGCTCAATTTAATAATGTAAGTCGGAACGCCGGTTTCAGTGCCGGAAAGCTGGGTGACTGTAAAGGTCGGGGGTATAAACTGCAGCGGCAGCATGATGAACAGAATAAGGATCACGACCAGGGTCGCGCGCTGCAGCTTGTAACGCTCACGGCGGTATTTGACGTAGGAGAGCATGACTTCAAGCGGGACGGAAGCCGGTTCCAGTTTCAGTTCCTCGAAAATATTAGTCAGCATCTGTTCGGCCGTTTCAAGATTCGGCTCATGTTCACGGATGCGATATTCATTTGTGTTCTTTTTCTTTGCCATTGTGCCCTCCTTTCTTAAACAGTGAGCAGTTTTTTCAGGCGCTCCTTGCCTGTCTTCAGATAACGTTTGACGGTACTTCTGCTGATCTCCATGATATACGCGATATCATCGATTTTCATGTTCTGGTAGTAATACAGATAAATGGCCTGCGACTCGGAGAAGGGCAGGGACATGACCTGTTCAATGATGTAGCGTTTTTCATCGATACGGACCACTTCTGCTTCCGGTTCGTAGCTGCGTTCCGCTGGCAGGGCTTCCAGTACTTCCTCTTCCGTGGAGATCACATTGAACTGTTTCTGCTTGATGTTCATGTCGTAGCAGACTCGGAAATTGATCTGATTCAGCCAGGAAATAAAAAGCTTGGAGTCCAGCAGAGAAGGCAGGTTTTTGAATGCCAGGATAAAAGTTTCCTGAACGGCATCCTGGGCAAGATAATCGTCCTTCAGATAACCGCAGGCAAACAGGTATTGTTTTTTATAGGTGGCAGCATATAGCTCGGCAAAGGCGTCGGATGAACCTGCGCGTGCCTGATCGACAAGGCTTGCTATATACTGATAATCAAGTTCAGCCATCAGTCCCCCTCATTGGTGATGATTGATTATTTCGGAATACGTCTGTTGGAAAGTGCAATCAGGTCGGTGATTGTTGCGGCATCGGCCTCAGTTTCGTGGAAAGCCACACCGTAGGCGTAGCGAATGGGAAGCGCGGAATCCACACTGTTGTGGGCTTCGATCTTCTTCTCGAGGATGCTCAGCATGCTGGCGATGGATTCCTGTGAACCTTCTTCAAAAATAGCCAGGAAATTGTTGCCGCCGTTTCTGCCGACGAAGCAGACACCCTGGGCAGTCATGCGAAGGATCATGGAAAAGTCACGAATCAGCGTGTTGCCGGCGCGGTGACCGTACACACGGTTGATATCCTGCATATTGGTAATGACGAAAGTGATGCAGGCCATGTCCTTGGGCAGCGGCATGTCCAGATACTGTTCGATCAGCATGTCGCAGCTGAAACGATTGGAAATGCCGGAAACCGGATCGGAGCGGACGGAATAATCCATTTCCGAATAGTCCTTTCTGTAGGTCAGGAAATATTTGAAATCAAAGAAAATAAACAGGAATGAGACCAGCAGGGCGGCCCAGAGCATGACGCAGAGAATGCGGATGCTGCTGTCGTTGGCCACGGCATGGTACAGATTCTGATCGGAGAGGACCAGGAAAAGGCAGATGGCGGTGATGATAAGCATGACAGCCAGCTGAATGGATTTATACCAGGTTTGGGTCTTCATTTGAATATCCTCCTCAGTAGAGTTAAAAATAGTTCTACTAATTATATCAGAAAGAAGAATGGAAAACAAGACACTATATATGGTTTTGTCTTCCTATATAATGGGGCACCGGATCAGGAAAACGGGAAAGGCGGATAGCGAGTGGAATATAATTGGGGATGGCTCAAAATATGGAACATTTTATTCAAAAAATTATGCGGAGAGGGCATTTTGTGAATAACTCAGTGAGGCGAGGACAAAATTGCAGCAATTGATGCTTAATGTCCAAAGATGAGGCGGGAAATGAAAGGGGGGAGGGGTAAAAGAAAAGGCAAATGGTTAAATTGTTTAATTTATTTTCTTTTGTAGTTTTATCTGAAAATGTGAAAAGATATGAGATGAGCAACGATGAATCAGGAAAATATTTAACATATATTCCGAATTCATGCACAAAAAGGGGGGCTTTGGAATATTGGAGTTCAGATGTCGGAGCAAATTGTGGATAACTTCAAAATATGAAGAAGAGATCATAAATATTACAAAAATATTGCAAAAACGGGTGAGCCTTTTTGGCTTCTAATTCAGTCTTAACCTGTATAAAACAAATTTCTGTGATGATTCGCGGAGTCGAAGAAGCCATTAATGGTGAAGGGTTTCTTCGGCTTCATGAGTTCTGCAGAAGGGAATTAAAAGCATTTTCATCCCGCTCAAGGATGAAAAGAAAGGAGAAAACATGAGCAAGAAGCTTAAAATCATGCTCGCAGTCGTACTTTCAACGATCCTGACCGTGTCCGGTGTAGTCATTGCATCACGCGGTACTTCTGAATTGAAAGCAAATGAAAGCCTGTTTCCGCAGAACGAAGCGGATGTCCCGGTCGTTTTCAGTCCTGATGGAACGAATGGAACGGAAACAGCAGGTACTGTCGACGGTGCTTACAATGGTGAGATCTGGGGACAGACCGGAAATGGCATCATTTATTATGACGCGAACGGAAATGTCGTAGATACGGAGGCGAAAGCCGCCTTTAGCCTTTCCAAGAGGGCAACGGCGACGGAGGACCCCAACGTATATAATGTAACGCTTCAGTTTGTAACGAAGCAGACCACGACGACTACCAATCCGGAGGCAGCGGCAACGGTGCTGGTAATTGACCGTTCCGGTTCCATGAGATACTGCGCGGAGTGCGGCGGTGACGGAAGCCACAAGAACAGCTGCATATACTACGCCGATAATTCTGTTAAGGATGAGCAGAAAATAGAGTATAAATGGTATATCATAACCTACAAGGCTTGTGAAGATTGTCGTGAGCAGGACTCACACAGCAGCAAATGTAAGTATTATGTATCCAACAACGTTCAGGATTCTCAGAAGCGTATCGCTGTTGCAAAGACGGCCATGATCAGCTTCCTGAATTCATACAGAGGCGATCAGTATCCGTATGCGAATGGTATTGGTCGTTATGTGTCACTGGTTACTTATTCCGGTTCCGCTTCTGTGACTCAGGATTGGATCGATGTTTCCACTGAGGCTGGCTATAATGCCGTGGTGAGTAAAATCAATGCACTTTCCCCGGATGGTGCAACAAATACCGATGACGGTCTTTATAATGCTTCTTCACAGCTCGACAAGGATACTGTAAAGAATATTCCCACCTCCATGAAGAATGTGGTACTTCTTACAGATGGTATTCCTACCTCTTGCAGAAACGGGTCTGATGGAGATGGGGGAAGCTGCAGCCAGACTGAATATAATGCAACTGTAAACTCCGCAACGTCTGTAAAGACGAAGTCAACACTTTACACCGTATGCTTCGGTGCTGCAAATGATATCGTACGCAACAATGAAAAATGCGGCGACTTCCTTGCAAATAAGATTGCAACTTCTGCAAGCACTGCATTTAATGCAGACAATACTTCAGAACTGAATACTGCTTTAGCTGCAATTACCAAAAACATCACCGATGGTCTTACCGGTGCAGGTACTACCATCACCGATCCGATGCCGGAAGGAATCACTGTTGATCTGAGCACGATCACCGGCGGTACTTATACGGACGGTGTCTGGTCTTTAGGCGACCCGGTTGTTACCACGGACGGTAATGTTACTTATTACAAATATACGATCACTTATCAGGTTCATGTTGACGCAGATGCTGCAGGCTATAATGACAGCGAGTATCATCCGGTCAACGGTAAGACCATCCTGAATTTCCCGGATGGTACTTCAACTCCTGATATTGAATTCCCGGTTCCGGGTGTAACCGGTCAGACCACACTTTACACGGTGATCTTCGACAAGGGCGAGTACGGTACTCTTAAAGATCAGAATGCAGATGGTCAGGTTGTTTACAATAATATCAAGGCTAATGCGGCAACTCCGGAATATCCGGCAGTTACCGCAGATGAGCATTATTACTTTGCAGGCTGGAATTACAGCAGAGCAGAGCTTGTTAAGGACAATACCAATAAGAATGGCTATGTGATCACTTTCATCGCTCAGTATATGCCGAAGACAACGATCAAGTTCGTCGGTGAAACTGCCTCAAAGGCGTACAACGGTCTGGATCAGTCCATCAGCGGCATTCAGGTACAGGGACTTCCTGAAGGCGCAACCTGGGACGGCGTGACTTATGCAGCAGCAGGACATAATGCAAGCGGAAATGCTTATGCAGGTAGTTTCGGCAAAAAGGAGCCTGTAATTAAGTTGGGTGATGTGGATATTTCCGATCATTTCGAATATGAGTATGAGACCGGTTCTCTTACCATCACTCCGGTACAGCTGAAAGTTACTACCCCGGATGCCTCCAAGGTTTACGACGGTACTGAACTTGCAGCAGCAGGTACCATTGAAGGTTTTGTCAACGGCGAAGGCGAGAAGGTTACCTTCACAACCGGTGCAGATGCTACCGAAGTCGTCAATGTTGCTGATACTGCAGAAGGAAATAATGGTTATGACCTCCAGTGGAATGATGTAGTTTCCACGAACTACACCTTAGTAGAAGATCTTGGTACGCTGACCATCACTCCGGCTCCGGTTACCGTAACCATCGTCGGCGACGTTGTTGAAGCAAAGTATGACAGAAAGGAGCATACTGCTTCCGGTTATACTGTAGACATCGACAACGATCTTTATACTGTAAATGATTTCTCTTTAGCAGAAGGCACCAAGACCACCGCTTCCCGCATTCAGTCCGGCAGGGATGTGATGGGACTTGCTGCAGACAAGTTCACGAACAAAAATGCGAACTTTGATGTAACCTTTAAGGTGACGAACGGTTACGTCATGATCACCAAGGAATCCAATGTTACCGTACAGATCAAGGGTAACACCGTAAAGGAAACCTACAACGGTGAAGCACATACCGCTGCAGGCTATGAGATCGTAAAAATCACCAATGATCTGTATCAGGCATCGGACTTTACCTTTAACGGTACGGCTTCTGCGTCACGCACCGATGTCGGCACTACCCCGATGGGTCTTACCTCAGACATGTTCGTCAATAACAATGACGGCTTTGACTCGGTTGTATTTGAAATCGTGACCGATGGTTACGTTAAAGTTGATCCGCTGGCAGTCACCGTTGCCATTACCGGCAACACGGATTCTCATGTTTATGATAGCGCTGAGCACAGTGTGTCCGGTTATACGACCGCCATTAGCAGCTCTCTTTATACTGAGAATGACTTTGCCTTCTCCGGTAATGCTTCCGCAGCTCGTACTGAGGCCGGTACCGAGCCGATGGGTCTTAAGGAAAATCAGTTTGCAAATATCAACGAATCCGGCAACTTTACCGTTTCCTTCACGGTTACCGATGGTTCCATGACCATCACCCCGGTTACGGATGAAGTTGTTGTTACCATCGTTGGTATTAGCGATACCAAGACTTACGACGGTACGGAACACAAGACTGAAGGCTACACTGTAACCTCCATCAGCAATCCGCTTTACACGGAAGCAGGCTTCAGCTTCGTGGGTGCTGCATCTGCAGCTCAGACCAATGTGGGCAGCAGCTCCATGAATATGGCAGAATCTGATTTTGTTAACACCAATGCAAACTTCGCAAATGTGAAGTTTGATATCACACAGGGTACCATGACCATTACCGCCAAGGCCGTCACTGTTACCGCAAATGATAACAGCAAGGCTTATGGCACGCAGGATCCGACCCTGACCGCAGTGGTTGAGGGCACGGTTGGCAACGATACTGTCAGCTACCAGGTTGCACGAGAGTCCGGCGAACTTGTCGGTACTTACACCATCAATGTTACCGGTGAAGCTGAACAGGGCAACTATGTTGTAACTTATGTTCCGGGCACCTTCACCATCACCGAGCCGTCTGATCCGACCGACTCCGATGCTGTTGTGAAGAACCACGAGGGCGGTGAGTTCGATCTTGGTGAGAAGATCAGCTTCCGGATCCGGATTAAGAACATTTATAATCAGGAAGCAACTGCAACCATCAGCGAGCAGGAAGGTGTAACGATCCTTCCGGGCAATGGTTACACCGTTTCCGAAGGTAAGGCAACCGCAGTTATGGCAGCCGGTGCTGTTATTACTGTAAACGCAGAGTACACTGTCCGGGAAGCAGACATCCTTGCAAAGAGCTTCAAGAATACCGCTAAGGTCACCTTCAGTGTTTCCGAGACGGAGTTCAGCGATGTTGATACTGCAGATACTGCTAAAAAGAAGGCACAGCTGGAAGTTACCAAGACTTCTGATGTAGAAGGTACCGCAGCGCTTGGCGATACCATCACTTACACCATTACCGTTAAGAACATCGGCAATGTTACCGTTTCCGGTATCACGGTTGAAGATGAACTGACCGGCAATGTCGGTGAGAAGGCACTTGTCATTGAAGAGGCACTTGCTCCGGAAAAATCCGCATCTGTTACCGCAACCTATGTTGTAACGGAAGAAGACATCAAGGCGGGTAAGATTGTTAACACGGCAGTCGCTCATGGTACCGATCCGGATAGTGAGCCGACGAAGGGCGAAGGTACCAAGGAAGATCCGACTGATACTCCGAATCCGAGCCTGGCAGTTGTGAAGACTTCTGATGTAGAAGGCACTGCATCCCTTGGTGATACCATCACCTATACCATCACCGTTACCAACAACGGTAATGTTACCATTAAGGACGTTGTTGTTGAAGACAAACTGACCGGCAACACCGGTGACAAGGCACTGAAGATCGGTATGCTGGCTCCGAAGGCTCATAAGGACGTAACTGTTACTTATGTTGTTAAGGAAGCAGACATCCTTGCAGGCAGCATTAAGAACGTTGCAACCGCAAAGGGTACCGATCCGAATGGCAATCCGACTGAAAAGGACGGAGAAGTCACTAGCAACACTGATCCGATCAATAACAAGCTTGAAGTTGTTAAGACCTCTGATGTAGAAGGTACCGCATCCCTTGGCGACACCATCACCTACACCATCACTGTTACCAATAAGGGTAATGTCACTGTTGAAAATATTGCTGTTGAAGATGAACTGACCGGCAACACCGGTGCCAAGGCTCTTGCAGTCGGCAAGCTGGCTCCGGGCGAATCCAAGGAAGTAACTGCAACCTATGTTGTAGAGGAAGCAGATATCCTTGCAGGCAGCATTAAGAATGTTGCAACTGCAACCGGCTTTGATCCGAAGGGTGATAAGACCGAAAAGACCGGTGAGACTGAAGATGCGACGGCTGGCATTAACAACACGCTGAAGGTTGAAAAGACCTCCGCGATGGATGGTGAGGCATCTCTTAACGAAGTGATCACCTACACCATTAAGGTCACCAACGATGGTAATGTTACTGTTAAGAACATCCTCGTTGAAGATAAACTGACCAATGCGTCATGGACGATTGATGCACTTGCACCGAAGGCTGAAAAGACCTTCACCACCACCTACAAGGTAACTGAAGAGGACATCCTGAAGGGAAGCATCCTGAATGTTGCAACCGCAAAGGGCACTGATCCGAATGGTGATCCGACTGAAGGAAAAGGCCAGAAGGAAGATCAGACCGATCCGATCGATCATAAGATCTCTGTTACCAAGGTTTCCAATGCGGATGGCGCAGTTAAGCTGGGTCAGACCATTGCCTACACCATCATTGTTAAGAATGAGGGTAATGTAACGGTTTCCAATGTAAAGGTTACCGATGAAAAGGCCAAGGTTTACGACAAGGCCATCGAAGGCAGCATTGCTCCGGGTGAATCCAAGAGCACGACTGTTACCTACACTGTTACGGAGGAGGATGTTCTGGCAGGCTCTGTTCTGAACGTTGCAACCGCAAAGGGCACCGCCCCGCATGGTGATCCGACTGAAGGAAAAGGCCAGAAGGAAGATCCGACCGAGAAGCAGCAGCCGAGCCTCTTTGTAGAGAAGACCTCTAAGATGGATGGCACTGCATCTCTTGGTGAAACCATCACCTACACCATCAAGGTTACCAACGACGGTAATGTTACTATTAAGGATATCGTTGTTGAAGACGAACTGACCGGCAATACCGGTGACAAGGCTCTGGCAGTCGGCACACTGGCTCCGGGCGAATCAAAGAAAGTAACTGCAGCCTATGTTGTAACAGAGGATGACATCCTTGCAGGCAGCATTAAGAACGTTGCAACCGCAAAGGGTACCGATCCGTCTGACAAGCCGACTGAAAAGGACGGCACGGTTAAAGACGCGACCGATGATGTTGATACTACCATTGAAGTTGAAAAGGCTGTAAAGTCCATCGGCGGCAAGACTTATGCTGAAGGCATGAAGGCTGATCTGGACGATGAGATCGTTTACACCATCACTGTTACCAATAAGGGTAATGTGACTCTTACAAACCTTGCAGTTGAAGATGAGCTGACCGGCAATGTCGGCGAAAATGCACTTGTCATCGAATCTCTTGCTCCGGGAGATTCGGAGACTGTTGAAGTTCAGTACACTGTAACTGAGGCAGACATTCTGGCTGGCAAGATCACCAACACAGCAACCGTTACCGGCGACGATCCGGACAATGATCCGGACAATGATCCGGAAGGCGGCGATGACGTTGATGTTACCACTGAAGATAAGGACAACACCATTACCGTTACCAAGACCTCTGTGATCTCCGGTGAGGATAAGGTGGCAAGCCTTGGTGAAACCATCACTTACACCATCACCGTCAAGAATGAAGGTAATGTAACCGTAAGCAATATCAAGATCGAAGACGAGCTTGTCGGCAGGAACGGTGAGTCCGCATGGACCATCGATGCTCTTGCTCCGGGCGAAGAAGAGACATTTAACGCAGCTTATGTTGTAACGGAAGCTGATATTCTGAAGGGCTCCATCACGAACACTGCTTTGGCAACGGGCAGCGATCCGGAAAATGAAACTACTCAGGGTGGCGATGATGTTACGGATAAGACAGATGACAAGGACAACACCATCATTGTTACCAAGACCTCTGTGATCTCCGGTGAGGATAAGGTGGCAAGCCTTGGCGAAACCATCACCTACACCATCACCGTTAAGAATGACGGTAATGTAACTGTCAACAACATCATGGTTGAAGATGAAATGACCGGCAATGTCGGCGAGAATGCATGGATCATTGCTTCTCTGGCACCGGGCGCAACTTCTGAGCCGATCGTTGTTGAGTACACTGTAACCGAAGCTGACATCCTGAAGGGTGAGATCCTGAACGTTGCAACCGCAACCGGTACGGATCCGGAAGATGAGACCACTGCGGATGACGGCGAGAAGGAAGATCCGACTGATAAGACTAGTCCGTCTGTATTTGTAGAAAAGACCGTGAAGTCCATCGGCGGAGATGCAGAAAAGACCACCGCTGCTCTTGGCGATGTGATCGTTTACACCATTAAGGTTACCAATAACGGCAACCTGACCCTTACCGATGTAGTTGTAGAAGACGAACTGACCGGTGATGAAATCACCATCGCAGAACTTGCTCCGAAGGCTACTGAAGAATACGAGGTTCAGTACACCGTTAAGGAAGCTGACATCCTTGCAGGCAGCATCCGCAACTTCGTTACCGTAAACGGCAATGATCCGGATGATGATCCGGAGAATGATCCGTCTGATGATGACGATATTGTGACCCCGACCGATGATGTCAACAACACCATCGAAGTCGTAAAGACTTCTGATGTTGCAGAAGGCACGACTGTAGGTCTTGGCGACAGGATCACTTACACCATCACTGTTACCAATAAGGGTAACGTTACTGTGAAGGACATTCAGGTCGTTGATGAGTTAGTAGGCCTTGACGAAACCATCGCAGAACTTGCTCCGGCAGATCAGGTAAACGAAGCAGGTCAGTGGACCACCACTCGTACCTACATCGTAACCGAAGAAGACATCGTAAACGGTACGATCGTGAACCATGTAACTGCACAGGGTACCGATCCGAATGGCGAAGTTACCGGTTCCGATTATGAAATCACCGATGATACCGATCCGATCGATGGCTCTTACACCATCACGAAGGTCATCTCCAATAAGAAGAGTGAGTACAAGGTGGGCGATACCATCCAGTACACCATCACGGTTACCAACACCGGTAACATTACCAGACACAATGTCGTTGTAACCGATCAGCTGACCGGTGCAGCAGGCAAGGTTGTCATTGCAGCATCAAGAGATTATGTTGTAAGAGATAACAAGGCTACCATTGCTTCTCTGGCTCCGGGTGAGACAATTCTGGTAAATGCTTCGTACAAGGTTCTTGCAGATGATGTCAACATGACCATTAAGAACGCAGCAGTTGCTGAAGCATCTGACGGCGATCCGACTCCGGACGACGGCGAGAACCCGGATCCGCAGCCGACTCCGGATGTATCGGCAGTTGTTGAGAAGAACTACACGCTGACCATTCATTATCAGTACGCTGACGGTGCTACCGCAGCCGCTGATTACACGCACAAGTATCTGGCAGGTGAAACCTTCCGTATCGTATCTCCGTCGATCGCAGGTTACACGCCGAACTACAGTGCAGTCAACAGTCCTGCAACCGGCATGCCGGCCAAGGATCTGACCTTTACCATCGTTTATACGAAGAATCCGGATCCGGTTCCGCCGCAAGTAACTCCGACTGAACCGACCACCGAGGAGGAGACCACGGAAGAAATCGAAGAGACGACGGAAGAAGAAACCACGGAAGAGGAAACCGTTGAAGAAACGACGGAAGCTCCGGAAGCAGTCATTACGGAAACCGATGACGGCAGCTATGACCTGACCGTAATCGAGCCTGAAAAGACTCCGGCCGGCAGCATCGACCTCGACCACAAGTGCTGCATCCTGCACTTCCTGTTAATGCTCATCGCAATGATCGTGCTTTGTGCATATACGGACAAGAGAAAGAAGTACCAGAAGGACATCAACGATGTGAAGCTGGTTCTGACGGATGCAGGCATCGATGTAGAGAATCTGGATAAGCAGGGAAAGGAAGGTAGCAAGTAATGGAAGCTTTATACAATTGGATCCACAATACACTTGGAATGTGCTTTTACACTTTACCGGCGCTTATCACCGGCCTTGTAATGATCATCATCGGCCTGGTTCACTGGCACAATCAGAAGAAGCGTGACGATGACTTCCAGAATGAGATGAAGAAGAGAAAAGAAGGACAGAACGCAGACGGCGAGGGTGCTCCGGCACCCGCAGCCGCTGAGTGACAGACAGCAAAGGACGAAGGAGGAGCAAAGAAATGAAGTTTTTATTTGATCATACAGCTTTTGGCTTTTGCTGGTGGGACCTTGTGGCCCTGCTGATCCTGATCGGAGTGATCCTGGTCATGATCTTCAAGGTTCGCAAGCAGAAGAAAGAACTCGATAAACTTCAGAAAGTACTTTCTGAGGTTGCAGAGGAGGAAGCTCAGAGACAGAAGGCGGCAGAAGGGTTAAAGACCACTGAAACTAAGATCTGATAAGAGCAGCAAAAAGAGAGAGGGAGCGGCCGTCGGAGGATTCCGGCGGTCGTTCTTTTTTGCCTTAAAACGTGTGATTTCCCGCATAAATCCCTGCCTTGAAAATGCTTGATATTCCGCATAAATCCTTGCTTTTTTGAACCTTTCCCCTCTTTCCTTCCGTCTTTATTAGTATAAGAAACATGTGAATATTGCCGGTGAAAACCGGACACAATGATAAAAGCGAGGTACTGAAATGAAAAGGAAGATTGAGGTCACATTTGCTGTAACACTGGCACTTGCTCTGGCAATCATCGTATCCGTAAAGATGACAGGAAATATTCTGAAGGCTACGGAAGATTCTGGCGTGACCTTTATAACACAGGATACCATCACATCCATCAGTGAGGTTCAGGTGGAAGAGGCCAAACCGGAAAAATCGGTTGTGGTAACGACCAGTCTTGATGGTGTGGAGAATATTGAACTCGGCATGCAGGTCACTTTATATGCGAACCTGTACGGCTATGAAAATGCGGAGTACACCGTGACCTGGCAGTATTCCGGGGATGGCGCGAACTGGGAAAGCATTGAAGGCCTGAATGCGCTGACGTATACATTTACGCTGGATGAGACCAATTATATGTATGTATGGCGTGCAGTCGTCACAGAATAAACGGAAAGGACGGAAGAAGACATGAAGAAATTCGGTAAAAAAGCCTTATCTCTGATCGTGGCATCGGCCATGGTGTTTACGCTGCTTCCGGCCACAGCTGCAGCTAAGGAAAAGGGTGCCGGCAGCACGGTCTCCAATGTGGTTGGTTTTTTCATCAGCAAAACTGCGTCCACTGGCAAGAATACCAATAAGAATGAGAATGGTCTGGCACCGGAAAACAACAGCGGCAAGGGCCATAAGAACGATAAGAATAAAAATGATAATGAGAATACCGGTTCCGTTGAAAGCGGTTCCGATACTGCCCGGGAAGAGGATAATAAAGCCGAAGATCCGAAGGCAGGAGATGCGCTGTCTCAGGGACAGGAAGCAGATGAAGAACAGAAAACTGAAGTCGATGAGACCAAGGGTATCGTTTTCAAGTTTTATGCAGATTCAGATTCCGGTGTCAGTGTCGGCATACAGAACGGTGTTAAGTTTACTGTTGATCTGATTGATGAAAAGGGTAAAAATGTTCCCCTGACTCCGGAACAGATTGCTTCCATCCCGGAAGAAATCTCTTTTGCGGAAAATTATGTACCGATCACGGCGGATACCTTTGCTGCCATTGACCTGGAAGGTTATACCTTCTCCAAGGCCACGGCTTATTTCTACTGGGAAGGTGACTTCAAGGGCACTAAGTACGCCGCGTATTCCTTCACTAATTTCGCGCGTGACCCGGGCTATGCCACCAGTAATTTCATTGGCTACACCAGTGAGTATAACTCTGTCGGCGACGGTACTTTCGGTGAGGATTCCACCGGTACCGGCACCTTCTGGTATCAGGAAAACGGAACGCTGCATGTCGTATTCCACAAGGTGCTTCCGAATGCTCCGAAGACGGTCTATCATGTGAATGATGCAGAAAAGACTGTTTATATGGAAAATGATACGGTGGAATGGATCAACAGAAAATACATCTATTATCCGGTGGATAAGACGGCGGCTTATGATGAAGCTTACATGGAAAGCCATTTTGAATCCGATAAGGAATTCATGGGATGGTTTGAAGATGCAGCCTGCACCACGCCGGTAACGGAGGCGTTCTTTGACAAACAGACCGATAAAGATGTTCATGTATATGCAAAGTGGGTCAGCAGAGAACACAGTGTGGAGTATTCCTGGACCGGTCTTCCGCAGGAGATGCTTTATGACGCAGAGGGTAATGTTGTTGTTCCGGAACTTCCGGAAGCCATTACCGGCTTGAAGCGCGGTGAAACCTACACAGTCGATACCACCTATACCTCTCAGACTGTTTTTTACACGAAGGACGAGTATGGCAACAATAACAATGAAGTGCGTTTCAGCGGATGGACGGATCCTTCCAATGCGCACATGGACAAGGAGGATGTTCCTGTAACCGGTACCTGGACGGTAACTGAAATCGAGGTTCCGACCTGGCATGTAACTTATTCCTGGAACAGCACTCCGGAAGGAACTGCTCTTCCTGTGGATACAAAGGAATATGTCAATAATGAAGAAGTGGTTCTGGATACGACTTATACGGCCGGCATGACCATTGACACCTATGATGCGTACGGCAATGTAAACGGTACCTATGTCTTCTCCGGCTGGTCCGCAGTAGGTAAGATCCGGAAGGATGAGACCATCACCGGTACATGGGACTTTACTCCCAAGCGCGTGAACCGTCATACGGTTACTTATGTTTGGGACGGTGATGTTCCGATGGGAGAGACTCTCCCGGAGGGCGGCTCTTATGTCAAGAATCAGCCGTACACGATCGACAGCAAATATGCGGAAAACTATACCGTCAATGAAACCTCTCTGTTCGGGAACCTGAAGGGCCAGTATGTATTCAGCGGCTGGAGTCTGCAGGGCGAGCAGATCATGGGTAAGGCCGATGTAACCGTAACGGGTACCTGGACCTATAAGGCAGATCCGGAATATAAGCTTTACAATGTCACTTACAGCTGGAGCGGTCTTCCGGATGAGACTCTGTACGATGAGAATGGAGCAATCGTTGTTCCGGAGCTTCCGGCCTCTGCAACCGGACTTGAAAAGAGTCAGGCTTATACGATCGATACAAAAAAGACCGGCATGGTTGTTTATACACATGCGGAAAACGGCAATGTGAACGCTTCCTATACGCTTGGCAGCTGGGATAAGGAAGACGGAATCATTGCAGGAAGCAATGTGGAAGTTTCCGCAGAATGGACAAAGAAGAATGCGGTTTACACCATCACCATCCATTTTGTGGATGAAGAAACCGGTGATCCGATTGCAGATGATTATACTGAAACATTTGAAGTCGGTTCTGATTTCGACTTTACCGTACCGGCAGTTCCGGGATATGAGCCGGAATATGATGTTATTCGTCAGCCCGATGGAAGCATGCCGGCTGAAGATGTTGAGATCACGATCTCTTATACGAAGGATGAACCGGTAACTCCGCCGGCAGAAGAGGAATCCACAAAGCAGGAAACCACAAAGGCGGATGAGACCACAACGTCTCAGGAAACCACAAAGGCGGATGAGACCACAATGTCTCAGGAAACCACGAAGGCGGATGAGACCACAATGTCTCAGGAAACCACGAAGGCAGATGAGACCACCGCAGCTGAAGCTACGGAAGCTCCTGAGAACGAGGCTGAAGCCGGAGATGAAGCGGACGCAGCTGATGGAACAGAAGCTGTGGAAGAGAATGACATTCCGGAGTCTGAAGCTGTTAATCAGGCTGAAGAGGACAAGGGCGATGATCTGACCGTCGGTACATTTGTCAAGCAGGAAGACGGTTCCTACGACATGACAGAACTTGAAGAAGAGGAAACACCGGCAGGTCTTCTGGACCTTGGTCATAAGGATTGCATCCTGCATTTCCTGTTCGCGTTCATAGCCATGATGACGCTGTTCTTCTATGCAGACAGCAGAAGAAAGAATCAGGAAAAGATCCTTGAACTGAAAAAGACTCTTTCAGAAGCAGAAAAGAAGTCCAGCAAAGGAGGAAAGAAGTAATGGAAGCATTATTCAACTGGGTACACGGCACTCTCGGCATGCATTTCTATACTCTTCTGATGCTGGCTGCCGGACTGGTCATGCTGATCACCGGTCTCTTACATCAGTACAAGCAGAACAAACGCGACAAAGATTTTGAAGAAAGCTACGGTAAGGAAGACAAATAAGGAGGTCCTATGGCATATTTAGCAGCTCATACCACATTCGGATTTTGTTGGTGGGACCTGGTTGCACTCCTTGTACTTATTGGAGTGATCGTGGTATTCATCATTAAAACAAGACAGCAGAAAAAGCAGGTGGAAGAACTGGAAGCGGCGATCTCAGCACTCTGTGCGGAGAATGCTTCCGAAGAACAGGAATAAACTGCATATGCAGGCAGAATGACCCGGATGCCGTCATGCTGCGTGATTTCCACATTCACATTCAGGAGCCGCAGATCGAAGCGCTTGCGATCCTGGCTGCTGTCACCGGAAGTGCCATTTATACTTCCGATCCCATCCATGAAATGGGTGAAAGCCGTCGTGAACTGTTAGATCTGATTCTTCCGTCCGGTCAGCCGGTCGATGCCCGTTACCCTGAGTGGCAGAGCATGAAGGAGCTGAGACTGATCGTCACGAAGGCGGAAAGCGGTACTTTGGTCTATTGGTTCAATCCGACCAATAACGAATACTTTGCAACGCCGGACTGGAAAGAACTTGCCGGAGCAGACGCGGAATATGTATGGCAGTATCACGGTACTTCTCATAAGATCTGTGAGGTTCCTTATGTACGCGTAGCGCCGAGAACCGGCCAGCTGTTCTTTGTTTCCAATCAGGAGCTGGAGAGCGAGCCCGGAAATCTCTGGAAGTGGTAATTTGAAAAGTTACCATAGCATTCGGTATCGGTAACGCACACCCCGGTAAAGGGCGCAGGCGGCGGAAATACAGTAAATCCGCATGTCGAATGAAACAGAAATGCGGATTTACTGTACGCTGAGGGAAAACGGGGTTCTAAAAATGAAACAATTCTCTGGAAATGTCAGGAGAAATGATGAAGAAAAGAGTGTTAAGAAAATACGACGGACATAAACTGTTATGGTTCCGCCTGGCCCTGGTGTTTGTTGCGATTTTGGTTTTTATGATTGCTGTGTTCCGGCTGATCATCGGTGTGTCGACTGTCAGTGGACATTCCATGGACACGACACTTCGGGACGGTCAGACGGTGGTTTTCAATCGGCTGAAGCAGTATTATGACTACGGTGATATCGTGTACATCCGCATGGCCTCCGGTGAAAAGTATGTAAAGCGTATAATCGGCCGGCCGGGTGATGTCATCGACATTCACGACGGTAAACTGTTTGTGAATGGTAAAGAGGAGACCGGCGATTACATTAACGGTAAGACCAATGCGGTCCCCAGTCTGGTCAAGTATCCGCTGACGCTGACCGATGGCCAGTATTTTACCGTGGGAGATAACCGCGGTGTCTCCGTTGACTCCAGATCCTATGGACCGGTGATCAAAGGGCAGATCCGTGGTGTGATTTTTATCAAATGACAAAACAAAAACAGCCGCTGAAAGTGTAAGTGATAAAGCGAACCAGCAGCTGAAAGTGTAAGCGGCAACAAAGAAGAACAGCAGATGTTACCGGTTTTATGCCGGAAAGTGCCTGCTGTTCGGTATAAGAGAGGAATAATATGTACTACGTACCTGATAATACGACCCGCTGCGGCTTGTATGACTGCCCGGAATGCGGAAACCGTTTCCTGGATGTGAAGATCGCTCCCAAGATTCCCTGCATTTACTGCAGTGAAGAACCGGACATGGAACTGGGCCCGGATGATGAAATGCCCGATGCCGGCGGAGAAGCAATCCTTCTTGAAGTTATTGAAGGCGCAGAAGAAGTGGAAAAAACGGATGCGCTGCTCAGTCTTGCAATGACCGGCGGAGATTACAGCTGGATCTGATAAAAAGGGCCCCGAGTCGGAGACGCGGGGCTTTTTTATGCACTGCCGCAGGCAGCGGTTCATTGCTGCAGTTGTTCTGTCAGATAGTACAGCGCCTTTGCGATCCGTACCGGTACATTTACAAAATGATTTCCCGGATTTCGTTCCGAAAGGACCGGAATATCGCGTTCATTGCAGAGAACTCTGCATTCTTCCAGACAACGCTCGACGGCAGCCATTCTTTTGTTCCTGGTCTTATGTTCTTTATCGCCCACAGAAAGGTACACTGCGATCGGTTTCTTTTGGAAAGCGGCGGAACGGGCATATTCGACAAAGCCATCGTACCACAGGGAGCCTGAGACCGATGCGGCACAATCAAAAGCATTACAGGCAAACAGAGACCAGAAGGCAAAGAGGCCGCCCAGAGAGTAGCCCAGGATTCCGCGGCGGAGTTCGTTCTTTGGACCGAACAGCGTCTGCTCCACGACCGGCATCACATTTTCAATCAGTTTTTTCAGATATTCCGGCGCTCCGCCTGTGAAGTCGCCGGCGTCCCGAAAGACACCCGGCGCAGGCCATGGGGACAAGTCGTGTCCCCAACGCTCCCCTTCGATGGCGGCAAAGACCGGAAGAATCACATTTTTACTACATTTCTTTAACATATTTTCCAATTCTGAAAGTGCCGACTCCACTCCTTCAAAATCCGTGTTCAAATAAATAATATCACCGCTATTCTCTTCATTATAAAAACAACGGATCTGTAGATTTTCAATTGTATAATTTGTTATTTTGTCCATTTTGATCACACCAGTGCACGGATGACATGGATTTCCACAGCGTTCATTGTGGAAAGATCTTCAGTCAAGCGAGTGATACCGTTTTCAAACGTGAAATCAACGGGGGTTCCATTCACCAGAACTGTTTCAACCATGTCTATATAAGGCAGCTTGAGCTTGTTTGCGCGGAGTGCACCTTCTTTAACCGTAATCACCGTTTCATTTCCGTTGACTTCCATCGTACCCCAGGCACCGTCCAGTGACCAGATTGAAGCAAATGCTTTACCGCAGACTGCATCTTTCTGAGGGTCAAAACCGATCATCCGGTTCGGCAGATCGAAAATGAAGCCATTGTCGATCATGAGAAGCGCAAATGAGGCCATGGAACGGGCATATTTATTTCCGCACTCGATCTCGTTGTAAGGATTCCGTTTACGGCCGTCGTAACGATCACGCACGCCCCGAACAACCTTCATTGCGTCTTCGCAGGGAAAAGGCCGCGGTGAAATCCGCGGAAACAGCGCCGGTGTTCCGGATGGTAATGTCAAAAAAAGCGGCCGGAATGGAAGAGTTTTCAGAGTCATTCGGAATCAATGGATTCCATGCTGAGATGGAGACCTCTGCCGGGAAACCGGGATCGGACAGACGGAGCTCGGACATGGGGAAAGCACCGTCAAAGGACCATTCGGAAAAGTGGTCATAGCCCGCCATGGTGGAGGCGTTGGGACCGTAGCCGTATCCGTCAAAATCATAATGAGTGCCGTACTGGCCCATCAGATCCTTTTCCTGGTCACCGTTCAGGACTTTTACCTGTACGCCTTCTGCTGTCTCCATGCGAAGCGCCAGATGCGAGCAGCCGTTCAGACTTCCCTTGGCCGGCCGATTGAAGATCTCCCAGTCCTTCAGCATGCCGTTTCCGGCAAAACCGATGGAGCCTGTGCCGATGCCGCCCACCGGAAAAATCAGTTCCCGTGTGTGTTCTTTATCGTAGATCATATTGTCTCCTCGTGGTTATATTTTGAAGAATGAAGACCGGAAACTCCGGCCTTGTTATTTCGCTTTTGTGTTGAAGTCATTATAGAAAATCACCAAACTGATTTCAAGTGTGTTTTCAGGCAAAGAGGCGGTCTTCAATCTTTCGGAAAGAGCACAATATCGATGAAATTCCTTTATTTTTGTGTTTACGGAGAGTCCCGGAATGTGGTACATTGACATCAGTGAAAAAAGGTTCCGCGACGTATGAGAAGGTTGGAAAGGCAGCCTGTGCAGCGTAACAGTACGAAGACGTCCAACAGAACGAAAAGGAGAACGACAATGAGAACGTATAAAGACATATCTTACGGCATGACCGAGCATCCCGCACGGAGGATGGATATTTATCTTCCGGACAGCGGTGAAAACTTCCCGGTATTCGTATATTATCACGGCGGCGGCATCGAAGGCGGTGACAAGATCTGGGCAGAACCGCTGGTGTCCTACCTTGTTCCGCATGGTGTGGCTGTTGTTTCCGCCAATTACCGCATGTATCCGGAAGCGGTCTTCCCGGAGTTTATTCGGGACGCTGCAGCCTGCGCGGCGTGGGTAAAGGAACACATTGCAGAATACGGCGGTGATCCTGATAAGATCTTCCTTGGTGGTTCTTCTGCCGGCGGATACATTTCCATGATGCTCTGCTATGATCGGAAGTGGCTGGCACCGTACCATCTTACCGGTATGGACTTTGCCGGTTGGATCCATGATGCCGGACAGCCTACTACGCACTACAATGTCTGCCGCGAGCGCGGACTGGATGGCCGCCGCGTCATCATCGACGAGGCTGCGCCGATCTATTACATCGGCCTGGAAGAGGAATACAAGCCGCAGCTCATCATCGTCTCAGACAATGATATGCAGAACCGGCCGGAGCAGACCACACTGACGGTATCCACACTGAATCATTTTGACTATGACATGAGCAAGGTGAAGAAGATCCTGATGCACGGCGGTCATTGTGAGTACGATGACAAGTATGACGAAAACGGCGACAGCATCTTCGGCAAGATGATCTTCGAATTCATGAAGGAATACTGCTGAATTGGATGAAAACACAGAGCGAACAGAAGTGACGAATCATTAACATATTGAAAGGACAAAAATGGACGTACGATTTGAAGGAAAACGTATGGTCGTGCAGAACGGCATTGACCAGCTGTGGGTAGAACCCTGGGGGCCGGATGCATTCCGTGTCCGCATGACGGCAGAAGCGGAAATGGATAAAAATGACTGGGCTCTTTCCGAGCCGGTTCCGGAGACGGATGTGGAGATCAAGGATACGGAAGTGGACACCACCGATCCCTGGTACCGCGGTGATGAGCACCCGGAATACCATTTCATCGGCCATGAATATACGATGACAAACGGTAAGATCACCGCTGTGTTGAATCCGGAGGGCTGGCTGTCCTTCCGCAACCAGAAGGGCGAGGCACTTCTCACCGAGTTCTGGCGCAACCGTGACCGCATGAACCGTTACTGTGTTCCGCTTGCGGTCTCAGCACGTGTTTTAAAGCCGGTTCCGAGCACCAGCGATTACGAATTATATGCGCGTTTTGAGGCAGTCGACGGAGAAAAGATCTTCGGTATGGGCCAGTATCAGATGGCGCAGTTTGACAAGAAGGGCACCATTCTGGAACTGGAACACAAAAATTCTCAGGCCAGCGTTCCGTTCTATGTTTCCAGCCTGGGCTACGGCTTCCTCTGGAACAACCCGGGTGTGGGTACGGCAACCTTCGGCATGAATAAGACCGAGTGGCACCTGCCGTCCACCAAGAAAATGGATTACTATATCACCGCGGGCGATACCCCGGCGGAAATCGAATTCAAGTACAGTGCTGTTACCGGCCGTACACCGATGATGCCGGAATACGGCCTGGGCTTCTGGCAGTGCAAGCTTCGTTACCGTAATCAGCAGGAAGTGCTGGAGGTGGCGCGTGAGCATAAGAGACGTGGGCTGCCGCTGGATGTCATCGTTGTGGATTTCTTCCATTGGACCCTGCAGGGCGAGTGGAAGTTTGATCCGGAATGCTTCCCGGATCCGGCGGCGATGGTGAAGGAATTAAAGGACATGGGCATTGAAACCGTTGTTTCCGTCTGGCCCACCGTTGACGAGCGCAGCTGCAACTACAACTACATGAAGGACCACGGCTATCTGATGCGCTCCGACCGCGGCACCCCCTACACCGGTACCAACTGGATGGGGGCTGTTGTTTACTTTGACGCGACGCATCCGGGCGCGCGTAAGTTTATCTTTGACGAGTGCAAGAAAAACTACATGCCCTATGGCATTCACATGTTCTGGCTGGATGAGGCTGAACCGGAGGTCGTTCCGTATGAGTATGACAGCTTCCGTTATTATGCGGGCCCTGGCCTTCAGGTCACGAATATTTACCCCAAGGAATATGCACATGCATTTTATGACGGTCTGAAGGAATCCGGTGAAAAGGAAGTCCTCAGCCTGATCCGCAGCGCTTGGGCAGGTTCTCAGAAGTACGCGACCCTGACCTGGTCCGGCGATATCCTTTCCTCATGGCGCACCATGAAGGAGCAGCTGCAGGCCGGCCTGTCCATGGGTATGGCCGGCATCCCGTGGTGGACCTGCGACCTGGGCGGTTTCCTGGGCGGCGATCCCACCGATGAAGGCTTCCGCGAACTCCTTGCCCGCTGGTTTGCATGGGGCTGCTTCCTCCCGGTATTCCGTATGCACGGTGAACGTGTGCCGTGGTACAAGGTCGAGCCGGTCTTCAAGGAGAACGGCCGTCAGGTTCTGTCCAGCGGCCAGCCCAATGAAATGTGGAGCTTCGGCGACCGCATGTATGACATTATGACCCCGTACCTCTTCATCCGAGAGAATCTGCGTGACTATGTCCGTGATACCATGAGAGAGGCTTCTGAAAACGGTTCACCGGTCATTCGCCCGCTGTTCTATGCATTCCCGGACGATCAGAAGGCATGGGAAGTTTACGATGCGCATATGTTCGGAAATGACATCCTGGTAGCACCGGTCACCGAACCCGGCGTTTCCACATGGCCAGTCTATCTGCCGGCAGGAACGAACTGGATCGAATCCGCGACCGGTAAGGTATATGAAGGCGGCCAGACCGTAGAGGCATTTGCTAAGATCGAGACCTGCGCCATTCCGGTATTTATCCGTGAAGGAAGCGGCGTAAAAGTTTATTAAGCTGTCACCGGGGACGTTTCATTTTGTCACCTCGCTGTAAGTTGTCACCGGGGACGTTTCATTTTGTCACCTCGCTGAAAAGTTGACAGAAAGAAACGTCCCCGGTGTCACTCTGAAAGTTTTGCTTGACTTCTGAAGTGCGATTTGCTATAACTTGTTCAGCACACTATGTGCTGAAAGCTTGAATGAGGAGATCTAATGGAAATGATCCGTGATGAGATCTGTGACCAGATCATATTATCGGCAAAGAGGATCGCGCAGCAGAAAAGCGCAGGAAAGATCACGGTTCGTGATATTTTAAATGATCTTCAGTTGACGAACCGGGTATTTTACAATCGATTTCATAACATTGACGAGGTTCTGGGAATCCTGTATGAGGAGACCGTGAGCAAGGTGCGTGAGAGCCTTTCCACGCCGTGGACCGGCGAGGGGGATTTTGGTGAGCACATTCTGCAGGTGGCTTCGGGAACGCTGATTCTGACTTATGAAAGCCGGCAGTACATGGGGGCTTATGTATTTGAAGCCGATTCCGTGAACCAGGCCAACTTTGAATGGTGGAGTCAGGAGATCCGCAAGCTGATCGGCATCGGAAAAGAAATCGGTTACCTGAAGGCAGATCTGGATGATGAGGCCATCACTTATTCCATCTGGTGTTATATCCGCGGCTTCAATGCAGACGCACTGGCACGAAATCTTCCCAGAGAGGAAGCCGTCCGATTGTTCCGCTATGGATTCGGATTTCTTCTGGAGGGACTGAAAAAGAACTGACAGGAAATGCGCAAATAGCACACTTTATAAAAGATCCTCCGGCAGGAGTCGGAGAATTTCTTACACCCAAACAGCACACAGTGTGCTGAAGAGGGAGGATTATCATGAGTATTCGCATAATCACGGATTCTGCATCCGATGCTGAGCAGAACGAATTCAGCAATGTTATTGTTGCGCCGATGACTGTCATCATCAATGACAAGACTTATCGGGACGGTATCGACATGTCCAAAAACGAATTCTTTGAACTGCTGGAAAATACCGACACCATGCTATCAGAGCGCAAAAAATGCGGCTGAGGAATATGAAAATGTTTCCGTCATTGACTCGCAGCAGGTTACAGTAACCCGGAAAATTCTGGTCCTTCTTGCGGCGCTGGATACGCTGAAATCCAATCTTCTCCGCTACATGGAAGACAATCAGCTGTTGGTGGACAGTGGGGACATTTCCCCCTGTCCCATAAAAAAACTGCCGCAGATCAGGGCAGTGTTCATAAAACAGTAGGGACTGAACAATGAGCACTGTCACTAATGGGCTGGCGAAAATGAAATGAAATACCGAGTACTATGGGATCATCTGCCCCGCAGTACTCGATATTTTTTACTTATTCCCGTACGGCAACTACCAGCGAGAGCTTAATCGGAAATTCATCTCACAGGCACCTTAAATAATCCATGCATATTGCAATAATACAGAAAGTATTTCGTCCTGTTGATCTTGAAGCGAGCTTCGGCATTGCCCTCCGCATATAATTCCTTTATTTCATATCCGTCATCTTTCACAGCTACAATAAAAGAAATATAATGCTTCTTGCTCATCTCATGCTGAATGGTTATATAGTATTCATCTTCAACTTTTTCAACACTCAGATGATGATCAGCTTCCGTTTCCGGCTCCAAAGCCGGAAGCACAATACCACAGCAACTGACTACCGTTTCTCCGGTACTGCATACGACGTTTCCACAGATTGGGCACACATGGAACTTCATCCGAAGCATATGAAACGACTTGTTGGTGTTTACCACATTTTCGCCGGAAAACAATTCGATGATAGAAACACCCAATGCATCTGCCAGCGGCGCTACAAGAGAAATATCCGGATAGCCGCGGCCCGTTTCCCTTAGTTAAAGATATTGTTGGGTATCTCAAGATGTGTCATTCGAT
>CAMGCK010000017.1 GCA_946040795.1 uncultured Lachnospiraceae bacterium | reverse complement strand
AACGGATAAATGGCAGGAGTTTACTGCTTAGTCGTAAAAACTCTGGAAGTTAACAGATATGCTTGAAATGCTGATGATATGATTGACGTAAAATCAATATAAATATATGATTGGAGATTGTAATTTATATTTGGCCTGTATATAATAATAATGTGATTTTAATACCTCAAAACCCTAATAAAAGTGTGATGGAGGGCGAAACATGGAACGATTGATCTTAAATAAACTGTTGGAGTGGAAGAACTCTCCCTATCGAAAACCGCTCATTTTGAAAGGTGTGCGCCAGGTGGGCAAGACGTGGATTCTAAAGGAATTCGGCAAACGCTGCTATGAAAATACAGCCTATTTCAACTTTGATGAAAACGAAGAATACAAACAGTTCTTTGAGACCAGCAAAGATGTTGACCGCATCCTGCAAAACTTGATGCTGGCCAGTGGACAGAAAATTGTGCCTGAAAAAACGCTGATTATTTTCGATGAAGTGCAGGATTGTCCCAATGTTATCAACTCCATGAAATACTTCTGTGAGAATGCACCACAGTATCACATTGCCTGTGCGGGTTCTTTGCTGGGGATCGCCCTCGCAAAACCTTCTTCTTTCCCTGTAGGTAAGGTCAATTTCATGCAGATTGATCCCATGACCTTCACTGAGTTCCTTCTGGCAAATGGTGACGAAAACCTTGCAAAGTATCTGGAGCAGGTGGATACGATTGAACCGATTCCGTATGCGTTCTTCAATCCCCTCTATGAAAAACTGAAAATGTACTATGTAACCGGCGGCATGCCGGAGCCGGTCAAGATGTGGACAGAGGCACGGGATGTTGCTGCTATGCAGGAGGCACTATCCGGCATCATAGGTGCGTACGAGCGCGATTTTGCAAAGCATCCTAACCTTAGCGAGTTTCCAAAGATTTCCATGATCTGGAAATCTTTGCCGTCACAGTTGGCAAGGGAGAATAAAAAATTCATCTACAAAGTCGTGAAAGAGGGCGCACGTGCGCGAGAATACGAGGATGCCTTGCAGTGGCTTGTGGATGCCAGGCTGGTGCATAAAATTTACCGAAGCTCTGCTCCCGGTCTTCCTGTTTCCGCATACGATGATTTGTCTGCATTCAAGATTTATCTGGTAGATGTTGGCTTGCTTCGCCGGCTGGCACAACTTGCGCCTACTGCTTTCGGTGAGGGTAATCGACTGTTTACGGAGTTCAAGGGGGCTCTGACGGAAAATTTCGTGTTGCAGACCATGATCACTCAGTTTGAAGTGGTGCCTCGGTATTGGACACAGACCAATCCACCTTATGAAGTGGATTTCCTGATTCAAAGAGAAAACGATATTTTCCCCGTGGAGGTCAAATCCGAGGCCAATACCGCCAGTAAGAGTCTGAAAAAGTTCAAGGAACTGTTCCCGGATCAGGTTAAGCTGCGTGTGCGCTTTTCACTGGATAATTTAAAGCTGGACGATGATGTTCTTAATATCCCTCTGTTCATGGCAGATCACGCAGATCGATTGATTGGATTGGCGTTAGAAAAGAAGGTCGGAAAGGAACTCCCATGACCCGCCTCATATTCCACGTCGACGTCAACAGCGCCTTTCTGTCCTGGGAGGCCACCCGCCGTGTCAAAGAAGGCCTGCCGGATCTCCGCCTCATCCCATCGGCGGTAGGCGGCGACCCGAAGACCCGCACCGGCATCATCACAGCCAAGTCCATTCCGGCCAAGAAATTTGGCGTCACCACCGGCGAACCCGTGTCGATGGCCCTCCGCAAATGCCCGGACCTGGTCCTCGTCAAATCCGACTTTGACCTGTATACCCAATGTTCCCGCGCGTTCAAGGCGATCTGCCAATCCTACGCCCCGGTAATGGAATCTTTTTCCATCGATGAAGTTTTCCTGGACATGACCGGCACCGGTCTGATCTACCCCGATCCCATCGCCACCGCCCATGAGATCAAGGATCGGATCCGCGATGAACTGGGCTTCACAGTCAATATCGGCATTGGACCGAACAAATTACTTGCAAAAATGGCATCGGACTTCACCAAGCCGGACCGTGTCCACACACTTTTTGAGGATGAAATTGAGAAGAAAATGTGGCCGCTTCCCGTCGGCGATCTGCTGTTTCTCGGGAAGTCCTCCGCGGAAAAACTGAATAGAATGGGCATTCGGACCATCGGCGAACTGGCACGCATGCCGGAAAGTGAACTGCAGCGGATCCTCGGTGAGAAGGCCGGCCACGCGCTGCATCTTTCGGCCAATGGCATCGACGATTCCCCAGTTCGCGACAAGCCCGAGGAGGCCAAGGGATACAGTGCCGAGTCCACCTTTGACGAGGACATCGTGAGCTATGAGCAGGCGGAGCCCATCCTTTTAAACCAGACCGACGTTGTCGCGCGCCGCATGCGCCGCGACGGCAAGAAATGCACCTGCGCCGCCGTCATGATCCGCACCACCGCATTTCACACGCACACGCATCAGCGCAAACTCTACAACTCCACGGACGTTACCGATGAGATTTACGCAGTGATCCGTGAACTTCTTCATGAGACCTGGCACGGCGAGCCGCTCCGGCTTTTGGGCGTCCAGCTTTCCAACCTGACAGAAGAGGAGTTTACACAGTTCTCTTTCTTTGAAGAACCGGAAAACCATGATAAAAAGAAGAAACTGGACGCAGCCATGGATGCCATTCGTGATAAATACGGCCGCAATTCCGTGAAGCGGGCAAGCACTGTGCAGACGGACGGCAGGATCGGCCGGAAAGCAAAAGCGGAAATGGAAGCTGAACAGACGCCGGAGAGTAAAGGCTGAGATGGAGGCTGAACAGACGGCGGAAGGCAAACGCGGAAATGGATCAGACAAGGAAAGAAGAGCGAACCGGAGAGCTGCGAAAATCAAAGAGTGAAGAGGAAGCAACGTCGGGGGGCTTGATTGATCAGAACTGTTTGTCGTGATCAGAACTGTTTGTCGTGATCAAGGCTGTTTGTCTTGATTAAGGACGTATGTCTTTATTATCAGGGAAACTTTGCCTTGATTTATGAGTGAAAGTTTGCCATAATAAAAGTGACTGTATTCAGTGCATCACGCGGATATTTTTGATTTGCAGTGCGGCACGACAGGAGTACGGCGGAAAGCCGGAACTCCGTAAATCCTATGATAATTTAAGTGAAAAGGAGTATATATCATGGCTGAAAATTGTAATCACGATTGTTCATCCTGCTCATCCAACTGTGCGGAGCGCGATCCCAAGAGCTTCCTTGAGCCGCAGAACGAGCAGTCCAATATCAAGAAGGTCATCGGCGTTGTCAGCGGCAAGGGCGGCGTAGGTAAGTCCCTTGTAACCTCCATGCTGGCATCTGCCATGAGAAAACGCGGCGCCAACACCGCTGTACTGGATGCCGACATCACCGGCCCGTCCATCCCGAAGGCATTTGGCCTGAAGGATCGTGTCATGGGTGATGAGAACATTATGTACCCGGTCATTTCCAAGGAAGGTACCAAGGTCATCTCCATGAATCTTCTTCTTCCAGATGAAACCTCACCGGTCATCTGGAGAGGCCCGGTCATCGGCGGCGTCATCAAGCAGTTCTGGAATCAGGTTGCATGGGGCGATGTGGATTATATGTTCGTTGATATGCCTCCGGGAACCGGCGATGTTGCGCTGACTGTATTCCAGTCCCTTCCGGTAGACGGTATCGTTGTTGTTACTTCTCCGAACGAGCTCGTCGGTATGATCGTTGAGAAGGCTGTCAAGATGGCTGAGATGATGAACATTCCGGTCATTGGTCTCGTTGAGAACATGTCCTACTTTGAGTGCCCGAACTGCAATGAGAAGCATTACATCTTCGGCGAAAGCAAGGCTGCGGCAATGGCAGAGCAGTACAGCATCGATGCAACTGCACAGCTGCCCATCGATCCGCGCGTCCCGGCTGCTTATGACAATGGTGAAATTGAGAACGTTGCATTTGAAGCACTGGACACGATCCTTAACAAGATCGAGACTCTGTAATTGCATCATCATTGAAAAGCATGAAAAGACCGTCAGCGCCATCAGGCGGAGACGGTCTTTTTTGTAACCTGCAATGCCGCTATGTGCGGCTTCCGGTGATTTGTAACCTGCAATGCCGCTATGTGAGGCTTCCGGTGGTTGTAACCCGCAGACCCCACTGATCTGCCTGTATCCAAGGAGTACATTATGTCCAAGCTTCCCCACATTCTGATCTTCAATCCGGACCAGTTCCGCGCCGATGCCCTCGCCCACCTGGGCAATCCCGCATCAGTCACGCCGAATCTTGACCGCATCGCCCGCGAGGACGGCATCTCCTTTGAGAATGCCTACTGCCAGAACCCGGTCTGCACGCCGTCCCGCTGTTCTTTCATGTCCGGCTGGTATCCGCACACGAACGGCCACCGCATCATGCACTACATGATGCACCGCGACGAGCCGGTACTTCTCCGTACCCTGAAAGAGAATGGCTACCACGTATTCTGGGCCGGTAAAAACGACCTGGTCCCGCCGACAGATTTTGAGACCTGCTGTGATGAAAAGTACGATCCTGCCCGCCCGGACCCGGACCTTCATTCCTTTGATGACTGGCGCGGCGATCCGAACGGCGACAATTATTATTCCTTCTATGCCGGCAAGCTGACGCCGTCGTCCGATAAAAAGTATCCAATCGCAGGAGGTGCGTCCAAGCATCCGGCCTGCAGGGAGAAAGCCTATCCGCGCTATGACGCCAGTGACTGGGGCTGGGTGGAAGGCGCTGCCGAGCGCATCCGTACCTGGAAAGAAGACGCGCCGCTGTGTCTTTATCTGCCGCTCAACTACCCGCACCCGCCGTATGGCGTGGAGGAGCCCTGGTACAGCATGGTCGATCGGGAGAAGATTCCGGCCCGTGTTCCTGCGCCTGACGCCGATGAAGCTTCCTTGAAACCCTCCATCGAGTCGTGGATCCGTAAGGGACAGCATCTGGAAAACTGGGACGAAACCCGTTTTACCGAGCTTCGCGGCACGTATCTCGGTATGTGCGCCCGGATCGACGAACAGTTTGGCATCCTGGTGCAGGCGCTCAAAGACGCCGGCATTTACGATGACACCGCCATCTTTGTTTTCAGTGACCACGGTGATTTCACCGGTGATTACGGCCTGGTGGAAAAGACGCAGAATACCTTCGAGGATTGCCTCACGAATGTACCGTTCCTTATCAAGCCGCCGGCTTCTTACGCGGTCACACCGGGCATTCGCGCGGGTCTGGTGGAACTGACGGACTTTACGGCGACCGTAGAGGAACTGACGGGCATTGCCCCGAAGCATACCCATTTTGGTCATTCTCTGGTACCGGCATTTGCGGATCCGGATTACGCGGGCCGCGACGCGGTCTTCACGGAAGGCGGCCGACTCAGTACCGAAGAGCATACACGTGAAAATGAGTCTTTGGAAGGAGAAGAGCATCCGGAACGGCGGCTTTATTTCCCGCGTCTGAATGCGCAGGTTCAGAGCAATGAGGCACACACCAAGGCCGTCATGTGCCGCACGAAGGAATATAAATATGTGTTCCGCCTGTATGAATCCGATGAGCTTTATGATCTGAAAAAGGACCCGAAAGAGGAAAAGAACCTCATATCGGATCCCGCGTATCAGCAGATTTTATTCAGTATGAAGGAGCGGATGCTCCGCTTCATGATCGAGACCGGTGACGCGGTCCCGCATGAACTGGATAGGAGATAAAGGAAATATCAGCTCGTTGCTTCCGGCGCGACCATATGCATGATCGTAAAGATCTCCTGGGTCTCATCCGGTGCGGGTCCCACGATCGCGGGCTTCAGGTCCCGGCCTACCCGGACCATCTGAGGCTTGTTGTCTTTTCCGGTCACGATCAGGAAATAATGCATCTCTTTTTCATCCGCAATCATGTAGATGCGGTACGCGCAGCCGCTTTCCAGACCGCGTTCGGGCATGCTGATCCGGACGAGGACCGTGTTATCGTCCGGCGCAACGGAAAACACATTGAATTCTTCCGTGAGATACGGATACATGCGCTTGTTTTTGTAGGATTCTTCAAAAAGGGTATCGATCCGTTCCTCTTTTTCACGCACCAGTTCCCGGATGAAATCCATTCCGCCGTCGTAAAACTTTTTTGCAAGGAACTGCGTTTCAAACTGCATGCGTTCCAGTTGATTGATCTGCTCATCGGTGAGGACGACCTTTTTTGCTGTCGTTCCTCCGGGGGCAGAATCGGCGCTGCCGGCTGCTTTTGCCGCCTGGGTCTCAGCCACCGTTGTGCCCTGATCCATGATGGAAAGCAGAACACTGTCCAGACGGATGTTCTGGCTGAACGCGTTGATGACGATGCCGTTCAGCTTGTTATTGGAAGCCTTTACCAGGTTCAGTACAGACATGAAGGGCATGATGACCGCACCCTTTATCTGAGGTGATTTGTCCAGATGCTCCTTGGACGTGAAGACAGAAAGATACTGCTTTCCATCTGAACCGTTCAGGACGACCGGCGCGGGCTTTTGATCAGAGCCCGGCGCGGCAAGAAGCAGAATGACGGCTTTCCGGCAAAGGCCCAGAATGCGGTCCAGATCCGGTACGGACAGGCTTTTTTTATAGGTTTCGATCTGCGCCTCCAGCTCCGGGTTCATAACCTGCGGCAGCGGGCGGCGGGGCATGTTGTTATTGGAATTCATGGAAATCTCCCGTTTAAATCATTGGATGTTATTATACCGCGAAAAGCAGTAAAGGTCAAACGGCGGAAACAGCCGATGTCCGGCAGGTGTCAATTTCACGCATTTCTTGAACTCATGAGGATTTCGTGGTATAAGTGTGAGTAAGCGGGAGCGCGGAAGCATCGGCGCAGTGCAGACTGCCGGCGGACGCAGGAACGCTGAAACGGTATGAAAAACAGGAGAGACTATGGCAGGCAATTTTGGCGATATGATGAAACTGATGCAGGCATGGAATGTATTCAAGGGGAACCACCCCAAGTTCCCGGCATTTGTGAATGCACTTCGAAATACAGGAATCAAGGAGGGCACGATCATCGCAATCTCCGTGACACCTCCGGGCGGGCAGCCCATTGAGTCCAATATCCGCGTGACGGAATCGGACCTGGAACTGTTCAAGTCCTTAAGCAGCATGCAGCAGTAATTGAAAGCTGACGAAGGAATAGGAATAATACACTGCTGCATGCAATATGCGGCAGTGAGAAAAATGCAATGACTCAAACGTAACACCGTTTAATCATGAAAACGGTGCTGCAGGGAAATCATACAGCAGGAAAACAACAATGGAGAGACTTATATGAATATCAGAAATTCCGTACCGGCGGACCTGCCGGAGATCCAGCGGGTATACGCCGCAGCGCGTGCATATATGAAGCAGACCGGAAACCCCAACCAGTGGGGCGATACCAGCCCCGAACTTAAACTGATCCTGGGCGATTTTGAAAACAAGACCGGCTATGTGGTGGAGGAAGACGGAAAAATCGTGGGCGCGTTCGCGTTCATCTTGGGCACGGACCCCACCTATCTGCACATCGAAGACGGCGAGTGGCTGAATGATGAGCCCTACGGCACCATCCACCGCATCGCGTCCGACGGTACCGTTTGCGGCATCTTTGAGGAAGCGCTTGCGTTCTGCAGCGCCCGCGCGAAAAATGTCCGCATCGATACCCATCATGACAACAAGGTCATGCAGCATAAGATCGAAAAGAACGGATTTACCCGCTGCGGCATTATCTACATCACAGACGGATCACCCCGGATCGCTTATCAGAAGGTGACCGGATAAGGGGCTTTATGGACGAAGTTAAGGAAAAGGTAATTCTGGTCGGGGTTCAGAAGGAACGCGGCGAAAACATGGAAATTTCGCTTCAGGAACTGCGTGAGCTGGCCATGACGGCCGGAGCGGAGACGGTGGGCATTGTGATCCAGAACCGCGAGGCCGTGCATCCGGGAACCTACATCGGAAAAGGCAAGATCGATGAGGTGGCGGAGCTTCTGTACCGCACCGGTGCTACGGGTATTATCTGTGATGACGAGCTTTCTCCGGCTCAGATGAAGAATCTGGAGGACGCGCTGGATACCAAGGTCATGGATCGTACAGTGGTTATTCTGGATATCTTCGCGTCACGGGCAGCAACCTCAGAGGGTAAGATCCAGGTCGAGCTGGCACAGGCACGCTACTCGCTGACACGATTGGCGGGCTTTGGTACGTCCATGTCCAGACTCGGCGGCGGCATCGGCACCAGAGGACCCGGTGAGACCAAGATCGAAACAGACAGACGGCGTATCCGCAACCGTATTTCTCAGCTGAAGGAAGAACTCCGTGAAGTCGTCAAGCGTCGTGAAGTTACGCGTTCATTACGGGAACGGAACCATGTGCCGGTGGCGGCCATCGTCGGCTATACGAACGCAGGAAAGTCCACGCTTTTAAACAAACTGACCGATGCAGGGGTTCTGTCCGAGGATAAGCTGTTCGCGACACTGGATCCCACCACGCGTTCTTTAAAGCTGCCGGCCGGTGAAACCGTTCTTTTTACGGATACCGTCGGCTTTATCAACAAGCTGCCGCATCATCTGGTGGATGCGTTCCGCAGTACGCTGGAGGAAGCCAAATACGCGGATGTGATCATCCATGTGGTCGATGCTTCCGACCCTGAATCTGATACCCACATGCAGGTGGTCTATGACACCCTGCGCGGTCTGGGAGTCACCGGAAAGCCTGTCCTTACTCTGTTCAATAAGATCGACCGCCTGGAAGCACCCGGCTATTTCCGGGATCCGATGGCAGAGAAGACGCTGAAGATCTCCGCCAGGACCGGAGAGGGCCTGGATGAATTTCTTGCCGCGGTGGAAGAGCAGCTGAAGGGGAACAAGGTCTACATCGAACGTCTTTACGCATTTAATGAAGCGGGAAAGATCCAGCCCATCCGCAAATACGGTCAGCTGGTCTCCGAGGAATATACGGAAAACGGTATTTTTATCAAGGCCTGGGTGCCCAAGGAGTACGCGGGGATCCGGGAAGAAGAGTATTGACAGCGAAGGTCAGTAGATCCGGCTAAAAGAGATATACGCAGTAATATTTGCAGGAGGAATTCAGATGAAGAAGTATGACCTGATCGTCGTGGGCGGAGGCTTTTCCGGCACGATGGCTGCCTGCGCGGCAGCAAGAGACGGCATGAGTGTTCTGCTTCTTGAAAAGAGCGGTGCGCTCGGCGGCGCGGCAAATGTGAATTATGTACTGCCGTTCATGAACTACAACTATCGCAACAAAGAGACCAATGAGAAACGTCCGCTGTCCAAGGGTCTGTTTCAGGAATTCATCCGCCGTATGTTTGCGATGGACGCGCTCCTGGATGAGCCCTGTGTTCATTTTAATGAAGAATATCTGAAGATGGTTCTGGACGACATGACGACGGAATTCGGCGTGGATGTGCTGTTCCATTCCACCTTTGTGGATGCGGAAACGGAGACCGGGGAAGACGGAAAGATCGTTGTGAAAAAGATCCGATTCCTGAATGTGAACGGCATGATGGAGGCAGAAGCCGATCGTTTCATCGATGCCACCGGTGACGGCCTTCTTTTCATGAACGCGGGCTGCGAATATCATGTGGGCCGTGAGAATGATCACAAGACCCAGCCGATGACCCTGTGCTTCCGCATGGGCAAGGTGGATGTGGACCGCTACTATCGTGAAGACAAAAAGAAGGTCAATGTGCTCTGGAAAGAAAAGCTTGCCGCAGGTGAACTTCTGAACCCGCGTGAAGACATTCTGGCATTCCGTCATCTGACATCGGACGTGCTGCATCTGAATTCCACACGTGTGCTGGGGGATCCCACGGATCCCTTTGAGAGAAGCCGCGCGGAGCAGACTGCCCGCAAGCAGATGCTGGAACTCTACAATTTCCTGAAAGAGAATGCGCCGTCCTGCAAGGATGCAACGATTCTTTCCTCTTCGTTTGAAATCGGTGTCCGCGAGTCCCGCATGGTGGAAGGGCTTTACACCATCAATACGCAGGATATCCTGGAGTGCCGCAAGTTTGACGATGCCATAACAGCTGGAAACTACGACATCGACATCCATTCACCGGACGGCAGCGGCACGACCCATTACTGGATCCCGGACGGTGATTTCTACACAATCCCGTACCGCGCCTGTGTACCGAAGGATGCGGAGAATCTTTGGGTCGTCGGTCGATGCATTTCCTCCACACATGAGGCACAGGCGGCTTACCGTATCATGCCGATCGTGGCGTGCATCGGTGAGGGCATCGGCATCATGACTGCAGTCGCAAAGAAGAACGGCCGGAAGAACTATGAGATCACAAGCGCACAGGTCCGTGAAAGCATGGATGCGCGCGGTCTGGTGGAAGGTCATTAGTCTTAAAAGACTTCTTTCTCCAGAATTTTTACGAATTCTTCCAGCCCGTTCTGATCCGCCTCGGAAAAGCGTTCAAAAACAGGACTGTCAATATCCAACACGCCGACGACAGCGCCATCCTTGTGAATCGGAATGACAATTTCGGAATTGGAAGCGCCATCGCAGGCGATGTGCCCCGGAAACTCATGTACATTGGCAATTCTTTTTGTCATATTTTCCGCAACGGCGGTGCCACAGACACCTTTTCCGACCGGAATCTCGATGCAGGCGGTTTTTCCCTGGAAGGGACCCAGTACCAGAAGTCCGTTTTCCATCAGATAAAAACCGGCCCAGTTGAGTTCGGTCAGAGAATCATAGAGGAGAGCGGAAGCATTGGCCAGGTTGGCAGTAAAATGGGGGATGCCCTGTACCAGAGATAAAAGCTGGCTGTTCAGTAAATTGTAGTCGGTCATGGAGACTCCTTTCCGGGTCTGTGTAAGTAAAAGTGAAAACGGTCCGTTCCGGGTCCTCCCAATGAGCGTGCCCGTCACCTCATAAATTTAACATCTTTATGTTAACATCTCAAGCAAAATATGGTATTCTGTCAGTACAGCCGCATTTTGATCAGAAGAAAAGATTGCGACGGAATTTCAGGAGCCGCCCGGATACGATCGGGCCGGACAAACAACACAGACAGGAGCACTTATGAAAATCGTACTTGCAGGAGCCGGCGGCTATGCCGGGCTTTACGTGGACCAGTTTCTTAAAGACATGAAAGACATCGAATGGGTCGGTGTCTGTGATCCCTATGTAAAATCAGCTGCGTCCTATGACAGGATCGCAGAAGCGGGCATACCGGTCTACGACACGCTGGAAGAGTTTTACAAAGAGAATACCGCGGATCTCTGCTGCATTGCCGTACCGACTTATCTGCACGAGCCCATGAGCATTTATGCTGTCAGGCACGGCTCTCATGTACTGGTGGAAAAGCCGGCAGCGCCCACAGCGGAGAAGACTGAGAACATGATTCGCGCAGAAAAGGAAACGGGCAGGTTTATTGCCATCGGTTTCCAGTGGTCCTATTCCGCGGCCATCCGGGCATTGAAACAGGATATTCTGGACGGCGTGCTTGGAAGACCGGTGGAACTGAAAACCTTCATCAGCTGGCCCAGAAACAAAGCGTATTTTACCCGCGGCACCGGCTGGGCGGGAAAGATCTCGCTGAACGGGGAGCTTCTGCTGGATTCCATCGCCTCCAACGCCTGTGGCCATTATGTGCACAACATGCTTTTTGTGCTGGGAGCGTCCATGTCCGAAGCGGCTGAAGCGGTATCGGTGGAAGGGGACTGCCTGCGTGCCAATGCCATTGAGAACTTTGACACCTGCACGCTCCGTTTCCGCACCGCCGATGGTACTCCGCTCCTTATGGCGGCATCCCATGCAGCGGGCATCAACCGTAACCCGGAATTCATCTACACCTTTGAGAATGCCGTGGTTCGCTTTGCGGATGACGGCGACCGCATGATCACGGCTGAATTCAAGGACGGTACGGTCAAGGAGTACGGCGATCCTTTTGAAAATTCCCATGAGGAAAAAGTACATGCCTGCATGCGCGCGGCGGAGGAGGGAACCACGCCCATCTGTACCGCAAAGACTGCGCTGCCGCATGTCAAAGCCATTGAGATGGTATACCATGAGATTCCGATCCGGGATTTCCCGGCGGAACAGATCCGGCTGGATCCGGAAACTGACGGCCTGTATGTGGAAGGTCTTTACGAAAAGATCGTCCGGGCATATGAGGAAGGAAAACTGCTCTCTGAACTGTAAAGAACGAAAAATTCTGCTGAATTGCAGGAAGTGGAACGTTTTGTCGGAAGTAAAATTGAAAACGGGTCCGATGAGTGCAGAAAGGAGTCGGTATGAGCAAGAAAAAAGAAAAAGTCAATCCAAAGCAGAAGATTGCAAAGAACCGCATTGAAAAGACGGTTGATGCGACAAAGACGATTTTGAAAGCCGCCGAGAAAGGCGAGAAAGCATTATCTGCGGTACGTAAGTTCGTGCTCCCGGTTGCTCTTTTGGCATTTGTGACCTGGGCATATGCTGCACTGGATGTGGAACCGAGCAAGGAGTAATGCGGCCTGAGTAAAGCGGCAGGCGGTTTATTAAGACCGTTCTGCAGTTTTACCCGGTCAATGAAGGAATACTATGAGTGAAAAGAATAAAGGCCGGCTTTCCATCGCCGCCACGGCGGTGCTGTGGGGGCTTGCGGGCGTGTGCGTGAAATCCATCACCTGGAGTTCGCTGTCCATCATGTCTGTCCGCAGTCTGGTCTCGCTGATCGTACTGTTGATCGTGCGGAGATCATGGAAGATCCGGTTTACCAAAAACAACCTGTTTGGCGGTATCATGATGATGCTGACCGGAACACTTTATATGCAGGCCATTAAAATGACGACGGCCGGAACAGCCATCGTCCTGCAGTATGTGGCGCCCATTCTGATCTATCTGTATGCGGTTCTCTTCAAGAAGCGAAAGATGCGGCCGGTGGAAGCGTTGATCATACTGGCGGTATTTGGCGGCTGCGTGCTGAGCTTTTCCGATAATCTGGACGCGCGGCATGTGGTGGGCAATCTGTTCGGCCTGGCATCCGGTGTGACCTATGCTGCACAGATCATCTGCATGGGGCGAAAAGACTGTGACTCGGAAGATACCACGCTGATCGGCAATCTGCTGGGCGCTAGCTTGCTGTTTCCGTTCATCTTCTTTGATTCGGGTGTGTCGTTTACAGCACAGAATCTGATCTGGCTTTCCATCATGTCGGTCTTCCAGTACAGCATCGCAAATATGCTGTTTATTTATGGTATTGACCGTGTGGAGGATGTGGAAGCATCGCTGATCCTGACCATCGAGCCGGTGTTCAATCCAATCCCGGTCGCGCTTTTTTGCGGTGAGATGATGACGGTCCGCGGATGGATCGGAGCGGCGATCGTCATCGGATTCGTGACGCTGTACAGTGTACTGCCGGCGGTCGAAAATAAGCTGGCAAGGCGGAAAATGGAACCTTTATCATGAGGCAGGTGTTCCGGTGGATATTTCATCGTCACGAACAAGCAGATATTAAAAGGGGCTGATTCGATTATGAATCAGCCCTCTTTTGCAGCCTGCAGTAAAATGCAATGAGTATTTTTTCTGCATAAACCCGGAACGGAATCTACTTACAGATTCCGCTTCAGCAGCGCGTACATGCCTTTCATGAGCAGCGTGGAATCCAGCAGGATCTCATGTCGGGCATAGGGCGCGATGAAGGGGGAGAGACCGCCGGTAGCAACAACCGTGCATTTCTTGCCGGTTTCTTCCTCCATGCGGTCAATGATGCCGTCCATCAGTCCGGCCATGCCGTAAATGATACCGCTCTTCATGGAATCGACCGTATTGCGGCCGATGGCTTTTTCCGGCGGGTCCAGCGCGATCGTCGGCAGCGCGGATGTGCTGGAAGCCAGCGAATTCAATGAGGTACGGACACCCGGACAGATCAGAATGCCCTCCAGGACTTTTTCCTCGGAAATCATGGTCGCTACCGTTGCGGTACCCATGTCAAAAGTGATGACGGGCAGCGGGTAATGCTGAACAGCACCTGCCGCATCGGACAGGATGTCATGACCGACAGTCCGCGGGTCGTCCACATGAATGGTATAACTTAAATCGATCGCGGAGGAAATCTCCAGGATCGGGCAGGCGAGGACCTGTTCCAGGGCAGCCTTCAGCGATTTTGTCACGACCGGAACCACGGAAGAAACAGCAGAAGCGGTTACATCGTCCGCGTGGACTTCATGCAGACGGAGAATGGTCTTCAGGTCGGAAGCATACTCGGCCGAGGTCTTTTCGCGATTGGTGTGGATCCGCTCAAAGAAGAGCGGTTCAGCGGAATCATCCGGGTGAAGCGCAAAACAGATGTTGGTATTTCCGATATCAGCAGTGAGAATCATTTCTGCGCCTCCTTTTCTCCGTAATAGATGAGGGTCAGGCCCTTCAGGGACAGGAATTCATCCACAATTACGGGATGACGGAGGAAGGGCGCGGGAATGGGCGCGTATTTGCCGGTGGCAACGATGACGGGCTCTTTAAAAGCGTCACCTTCCAGGACTTTCAGTTCATCGGTCATGCGGGTGATGATGGCATCGATCATGCCGGCGCTTCCATAGACTGCGCCGCCGTTCATGCAGTCCACCGTATTGCGTCCGAGTGCCGTTACCGCATGCTCCGGGTCAATGGGCGGGAGCTGGGCCGTGCCGCCGGACAGCGCGTCCATCGAGGATTTGAGTCCGGGAAGGATGGCCGTTCCGAGGAAGGTCCCTTCGTGGTCGGTGATGCCGATGACGGTTGCAGTGCCCATATCGATGATGATGGCGGGCGCGCCGTATTCCGCTGTGACAGCAACGGCGTTGACGACCAGATTGGATCCCAGCTCCTTCGGGTCATCAATGGCGATCTTCAGCATATGGGTGTCCGCAGCGCGGACGATCATCGGTGAGAAAGAGAAGATCCGCTCGATCGCGGCCTTCATGATACTAGTCAGTTCCGGAACAACGGAAGAGACGATGCTGCCTTCCGGTGCGGAAACATCGATTCCGTGAAGCTGAAAAGCGTTATAAATGTCCATGGCGTATTCCAGGTCGGTCTTTTTCAGGTTTGTGGAGATGCGCTCCAGAAAAACAGCCCGTTCCTTTTCCATACAGCCGATGGTAATGTGAGAATTTCCGATATTGACGGTCAGGATCATTTGCCTGCTCCTTATAAAAATGATGGATGAAATATTAAATTTCAGAACATTGTAATCGTACCGCATTCTGTTTCAAATTGCAACCGGCGGCTATCTGTGCTACGATAGACTTCAGGAGTGTGAGATCATGAAAGAGACGAATAAAACAGAACTTTTTGAAACCATGCCGGTACCGAAGGCCATTACCAAAATGGCGGTGCCGACCGTAATGGCCATGCTGGTCACGGTCTTGTATAACCTGGCTGACACTTATTTTGTCGGCATGCTGAACGATCCTTTGGAAACGGCCGCGGTCACACTGGCCGCCCCGGTCCTTCTGGCATTCAATGCAGTCAACAATCTGTTCGGCGTGGGCTCTTCATCCATGATGAGCCGCGCGCTCGGTCTGAAGGATTACGATACTGTACGCAGAAGTTCTGCATTCGGTTTATACTGCGCCTTTTTCTCAGCAGTGCTGTTTTCAGCCTTTGCAACAATCTTCCGTCTGCCGCTGCTTCATCTTCTGGGTGCGGGAGCTGAAAATATGGCACCGACGTCGGCCTATATGTTGTACACGGTCTCTCTGGGCGCGGCACCGGCCATTTTAAATGTGGTCATGTCCTATCTGTTCCGGTCGGAGGGGGCATCCCTTCATGCCGGCATCGGTACGATGAGCGGCTGTGTCCTGAATATTATCCTGGACCCGTTCTTTATCCTGCCGCAGTTTCTCAATATGGGAGCTGCCGGCGCCGGTTTTGCGACCTTCATTTCAAACTGCGTGGCACTCATCTATTTCCTGGTGCTCATGTTTGTACGCCGCGGAAAGAGCTTCATTTCCATTCATCCCAGAGATTTCCGCCCGTCCCGCAGAATCGTCCGGGAAGTCTTTGGCGTAGGCATTCCGGCCTGCATCCAGAATCTGCTGAACGTGGTCGGCATGACGATTCTGAACAATTTCTGCGCGGCATTCGGCTCAGAGGCGGTTTCTGCCATGGGTATTTCCCATAAGATCACCATGATTCCGATGTATGTGGCCCTCGGCATTTCCCAGGGCGCCATGCCGCTCGTGGGATATAATTTTGCGTCCGGCAATCACAAGCGCATGAAGCAGGCGGTCCTGTTCTCCATCAAGGTGGGTGTGACGGTCGCCTTGGCAGGTGCGGCATTATACTGGATCTTTGCCGGTCCCATCATCCGCGCGTTCATGGAAAACGAACTGGTCGTGGAATACGGCTCGGCATTTATCCGCGGATTCTGCATTGCTCAGCCTTTCCTGGCAATGGACTTTATCGCCGTCGGTGTCTTCCAGGCCTGCGGAATGGGCGGCCGTTCCCTGGTATTTGCGATCCTGCGTAAGATCGTCCTGGAGATTCCGGCCATCATCATTCTGAATAAGATCTGGCCGATGTACGGCCTTTCCTATTCCCAGTTCGCAGCTGAGCTGATTCTGGCAATCGCAGCGGTGATCTTCCTTATCCGGATCTTCCGAAATCTGGAGAAAAAAACAGCCTTAAAATGAACTTCGGTACAGCCGCGGCGCTGTATTGACCATAAAAACCCACAAGAGGAGGACTGAAATGAATACGGAAAAGTATTTCAACGAGTTTGTGAAGTATGCGGAAGAGAATAAACTGACGCTGGAAAGTGTTGCCATTGCCGATGGAGAAAAGGTACTTCATGAGCATCACTTTGTTTATGACTATCCGCGCAACATTTATTCGCACACAAAAAGTTACATGGTGACGGCGGTCGGCATGGCCATCGATGACGGCCTTCTGGACCTGGACACCGGCCTGGCGGAGCTGTTCCCGGAGAAGGTACCGGACAATGCGGATCCCAACATCGGCAGTGTCAAGCTTCGCAACCTGCTGACCATGTCCAGCGGTTTTGGCCAGCCGTATCTGATGGGCGCCATGCGCCGCGCCGGTCAGGGCTATCCGGATTATGTAAAATTTATGCTGGGACTTCCTGTCAAGGAAACACCGGGCAGCCGTTTTGAATATTCCACTGCGGACAGCATCATGGCAGGCCGCATGGTGGAGAAGGTTACCGGCAAGCGGCTGGGTGAGTACCTTTACGAGCGTTTGTTCTCCAAGCTGGATCAGGGCTTCCCGCTTTGGGAAAACTGTCCGCAGGGCCATCCCATTGGCGGCGGCGGTATGGCGCTGAAGCTTACGGACATGATGAAGCTGGGCCAGCTGTACCTGAATGAAGGCAAGTGGAAGGGGGAACAGATTGTTTCCGCGGACTGGGTCCATCAGGCAGGCTCCAAGCAGATCGAGATCGATAATGAGGGCGGCGATGTATGGCGCTGCGGTTACGGCTATCAGTTCTGGATGAGTCCGTATCCGGATTCCTACCGTGCCGATGGTGCTTACGGTCAGATCACGACGATCCTTCCGAAGACCGGCCTGGTCGTTGCGGTCCAGAACCCGGAGGACGGTAATTTCGACGCTGTGAAGGCGGCGCTTCATGAGATGCTGTTAAAGCCGTTCGGTGGATAAAAACGGCTTGAAATAAGGACTTTTTGAGAGACGAAGCAGTTCACAAAAGCTTCACAAAAAATATTAGCACTCACTATTGACAAGTGCTAACAAAAGAGCTATAACAAGGGCAGAACATAAGAAAAGAGGTTCTGAAAGGACTTCCAAACATTCCGAGTTCTAATGGTTAGACATCTTAACTAAACAGAGAAAGGAAGTGTGAATTATGTTGATGCCTAGTATTTTCAATAGTAACTTTGATCTTTTAAACAATTTCTATGATCCGTGGTTCTCCGATCATGAGCTCAAGGATGTGGAAAAGAAGCTGTACGGTCACAATGCAAAGAATGTGATGAGTACCGATGTCCGTGAGTCGGACGATGGCTACACGCTGGAGATTGATCTTCCGGGATTTGAAAAGGATGAGATCACCGCAGAACTGAAGGACGGTTACCTGACCATCAGCGCAGCCAAGGGACTGAATGTGGACCATAGTTCTTCTGAGGAGGAAGCAAAGAAAGGACAGTATATCCGCAGAGAACGTTATACCGGTTCCTGCAGCAGAAGCTTCTATGTAGGCAAGGCCGTCAAACAGGAAGACATTAAGGCAAACTTCAAACACGGTATTCTGGAACTGAATATTCCGAAGAAGGATCCGGAGGCAGTGGAAAACAGAAATTACATTGCCATTGAAGGATAAGAAAAGCAATCAAAACGGAGGTCGTGAGACCTCCGTTTTTTATGTGAAAAAACTAAATCTGACAAAACGCGCGGACTTTCTTAAACAATTCCCATCGACTTCAAGAAGACGATCCAGACAAACAGCGTGAACAGGGACGCAATCGTTGATACGGCTACGAACTCGCCGGCCAGATCGGCATCGCCGCCCATATTGGCTGCCATGGTGAACGAAGATACAGCAACCGGCGTCGCGAATACTGCGAATACCACAAAGCGCTGGGCAGGAGTAAAAGCAAAGGGCAGCATGGCCACAAGGGCGATGGCCGGAATCACAACGCCTTTCCGGGCATTTTCTTTCACGAAGAAGCCCATCGTCAGCACAAGAAGGCTGATGAGAAGCAGAACGGCAGCAGCGGTAAACAGGATGAAGCCGCCTTTGACACCGCCTGAAAAATCCATTTTGGAGAAATTGTTGAACATCAGGACCGGGAAGAAGCATTTAAAGACCAGCCTGTTCAGGCGGGTCAGGAAGTCACTGTCCGTCATTTTGAATCCATGAACGACTGCATAGCCAAAGGTCATGTAAAAAATGAACGGGACAACCGCATTCAGTGCAAGTAAAAAATATTGAGTCATAGTCATCCTCTAAAATACAAGTGTTTTTTATTGTAGCACAGAACAGGGAAAAACAGAAGTTGACAAAATGAAACGTCCCCATTGTCACCCGAAAAGCAGTGTGGTAGAATGCAGGTAATGCCAAAAGTGACATAAACAGTGTAAATATTTATCATAATCAACAACGGAGGATCGACATGAACAGACGATGGACCAAAGAAGAAGCCTGGGACTGGTGGAACGCCCGCCCCTGGATCATGGGATTGAACTATGTACCCGCTTGTCAGCCGGAGTATTCCTACTGGCAGGAAGACACCCGCGAGGAAGCGCTGAAGACCATCATTCCGGAACTGGATCTTTTAAAAGAACTGGGCTTTAACTCCGTCCGCATGTTCCTGCCGAGCATCATGTGGATCCTGGATGGCGACAAGTTCCTGGACGCGCTGGATGCTTTCCTGGGCCTTTTGGATGAGAGAGGCATCGGCATGATGCCGGTTATCGGAAATGACTGCGTCAGCTTTGGCCGGCCGAAGTATCTGCCGGAAGGCCATGAGATGACCAGAGAAGACTGGGAAAAGCTGCGCCCGGTGGGCCCGCAGCCCTTTGACTGGGGGTATCACGGCGGACACAAGGACAGCCCGTTTACCGGTGAGAAGGTCATCAAGGGCTGGATATACTGGGATGAGCCGGAATTCCGCAAGTACAGCGAAGGCTGGTTCCATGCGTTGTTCTCCCGTTTTGCCAAGGATCCGCGCATTCACATCTGGGACCTTTGGAACGAGCCGGGCAATTCCAACCGCCATGGCATGAGCATCCCGTATATTCAGGAAGCGTTTGAGATCGCCAGAAGTTATGACCCGATCCAGCCGCTGACCGCATGTGTATGGCGGTATGATCCGATGTTCGGCATCGACCCGAGCATCCAGATGTCTGAGATCGAGCGCGTCTGCGTGGACCTTTCCGATATCATCACCTTCCATCAGTACTCCAACTTCACGGAGGTACAGGCTACGGTTGCCCGCCTGGAGCGTGAAGGCCGTCCGATGGCCAACACCGAATGGCTGCACCGCATCTTCAACAACAATATTCCGGAAAACCTGCAGCTCTACTATGATCATAAGATCGGCAGCTACCATTGGGGCCTGACGGCCGGTAAGTGCCAGTTCTATCTCCCCTGGGACGATATTAAAGGCCGCCCGGATCTGGACTATACCAAATGGCAGCATGACATTATCCGTCAGGACGGTCATACGCCGTATGATCCGGCGGAGATCGCGCTGTTCAAAAAACTGGGAGCCGATAAGGAAGGCGCAGGTGCAGCGCTGAGGGAGCAGGCATGAAAAAGATTCTGGTAACGGGTTTCGATCCCTTTGGCGGAGAACCGGTCAATCCGGCCTGGGAGGCCGTGAGCCGGCTGACAGCACCGGAGGGTGTGGAACTGTATAAGAAAATGATACCGACGGTGTACGGAGAGTCCATTCGTCTTCTGACGGAAGAACTGCGTGCGCTGAAGCCGGACGCTGTGGTCCTGGTGGGCCAGGCAGCCGGCAGAAAGTGGATCACGCCGGAGCGGGTGGCCATTAATGTGAATGACGCGCGGATCGCAGATAATGCCGGTAATCAGCCGGAGGATGAGGCCATCGTCCCGGGCGGAGAAACGGCTTATTTTACAAAGCTTCCCATCAAAAAGATCGTGGAAGTGCTGAACACGGCCGGTATTCCCGCCAATGTTTCCAATACGGCCGGCACCTTTGTCTGCAATCATCTGATGTACGGCCTCATGGATTACATCGCCAAAGAAGCCCCGGACATGGTGGGCGGATTCATCCATGTGCCCTGTATTCCGGAACAGCTTTCACGCATGCCGGAAGGCACACCGGCGCTTGAACTGGAGGAGATCGTCCGCGGGCTGAACCTGGTGCTGACGCTTCTGTGATTTCAGAAGGGAGTTGCTGCGACAGAGACTGCTGTGGAGAGAGGCAAACGGGCTGCTGAATTGACAGACGGCCGGCAAGGGACTGCCTGAACGGTGGTGTATTTGAATTACGGGAAGGAGGAGAAAGGAGCCGTGCTGAAAAAGCTTGCGGAGCAGATCGGGAAATTTTATACAGAACTTCCCGCATTGATCCAGGCATTGATGCTGGTGCTCGTTTTTCTTGTTTTTCAGGCCCTGGTGCCGATCCTTCTCATCACCAATTCAGAAAGTCTTGGAATCTGGTGGAGTATCATATTAAGCGTGTATATGCTGGGGGTGGCGCTGACTACCGGCTATGTTCTGCATCGGCGGAGGATCCGTCAGCTGAAAGCGCTGTATGGTGAGGATTTTGTCTACAAGGCTTTTCCGAAGGAAAAGGCACGGGATGAAAGAAAAGCCGAGCGTAAAAAGAGGCAGGCTGAAAAGGAAACGGAAAAGAGAATGTTTCACTGAGCGGCTGTTGGTGAGAACATGATGTGTGAGAGAGCAGGCGTATGACGCCGGGAAGATATGAAGGCTATGGAAAAAGACTGTGTGATCAATGGATTTGCCGTACATGCGGTGTATTCCGATGAAAGTGTGGAGCAGATCTTCAAGCCGCTTCTTGTGAAACTTCTTGAACTGCAGCGGGCCAAAGGGCGTCGGATCGTTGTACTTCTGGCGGCGCCGCCGGCAGCGGGAAAGAGCACGCTGGTGAATTTCCTTACACAGCTGGCAGGAGAGAAGGGCAAATGGACTGCGCTCGGAATGGACGGTTTTCATCTTAAATGTGAGTATCTGAAAAAACATTTTACGATACTCGATGGTGAAAAGGTTCCGCTGACGGCCGTGAAGGGCGCGCCGGAAACTTATGATGTGGAGCGGCTTTCAAAGTGCATCGCCGATGTGGCGGCAGAACGGGAAGTATACTGGCCGGTGTACGATCGGACCCTGCACGAGCCGGTCGATGGTACTGAGCCGGTGAGCGGGGACATCGTCTTCATTGAAGGAAACTACCTGCTGCTGGATGCGGATGGGTATCGGGACCTTCGGAAAACAGCGGATTACACGATTATGATCCGGGCAGATGAAGCGGATCTTCGGGAACGGCTCATCGAACGGAAAACAAGAGGATATGGATCCCGCGAACAGGCGGAGATCTTTGTTGAAAAGAGTGACATGAAGAATGTCCGGCTGGTACTGGAAAAATCCATGGCTGCGGATCTGACGCTCAGGATGGGCGGGGACGGCAGCTACCATGCGGAGGCCGGGAAAATATAAACGAGCACGGAGTGCACTTAATAGAGAAGTGCGCCAACAGTATTATGTGCAGAATGCGCATGGAAAAGCAAGGCGCTTAAAAGGGCCGGAACCACATGGGGAACGGTGAGCGCAGGATGACAGGGAGGAGACAGTATGGAATATCGTATCGAACATGATTCAATGGGTGAAATGCAGATCCCGGCAGATTGTTACTGGGGGGCACAGACGGAACGTTCGCGTCAGAATTTTCCGATCGGTGTGGGCATCGAGACCATGCCGGCGGAGATCATCAAAGCCTTTGGCATTCTGAAGGCAGCCGCGGCGGCAGCCAATCATCAGCTGAAGCCGGAGAAGATGACGGCTGAAAAGCTTGCGGCCATTACGGCAGCTGCAGGAGAAGTGACAAGCGGAGCGTTGAATGATCATTTCCCGCTTGTTGTTTGGCAGACCGGTTCCGGTACGCAGTCCAACATGAATTCCAATGAAGTCATCGCAAACCGCGGCAATGAGATCGCCGGAGCAAAGATCCTGCATCCGAACGATGACGTCAATATGTCCCAGTCCTCCAATGACACATTCCCGACCGCCATGCACATTGCAGCGGTAACAGCACTGGAAGATAAGCTGATTCCGGCGATGCAGGAACTGATTAGAACCTTTGACCGGCTGGAAAAAGAGAACGCCGATGCTGTTAAAACCGGCCGCACCCATCTGCAGGATGCCGTGCCGATCACATTCGGCGAGGAAGTTTCCGGTTGGAAAAACAGCCTTCAGAAGGATCTGGAGTTGATCCGTTTTGCGCTGAAGCCGCTTGCTGAACTGGCACTGGGCGGTACAGCTGTCGGTACCGGACTGAATGCGCCGGCGGGCTTTGACCGGCTGGTTGCGGAGGAGGTTTCCAAGCTGACCGGTAAGACCTTTGTGACCGCTGAAAACAAGTATCATGCGCTGACCTCCAAGGATGAACTGGTTTTTGCGCACGGCGCGGTCAAGGCAACGGCCTGCGACATGATGAAGATTGCCAACGATGTCCGGTGGCTGGCTTCCGGTCCCCGTGCCGGTCTTGGCGAGATCTTCATTCCGGAAAATGAGCCGGGTTCCTCCATCATGCCGGGTAAGGTCAATCCGACTCAGTGCGAGCAGGTGACCATGGTTGCTGTTCAGGTCATGGGCAATGATGCCGCGGTGGGCGTTGCCGCTTCTCAGGGAAATTTTGAACTGAATGTCTTCATGCCGGTGCTGATCTACAATTTCCTGCAGTCCGTGCGTCTGCTGTCCGAGTCCATTGTCGCATTCAATGAGCGCTGCGCTTCCGGCATCGCCGCGAATCGTGAGAAGATGAAGGAATACATGAACCGTTCGCTGATGACCGTAACGGCGCTGAATCCGTACATCGGTTATGAAAATGCGGCAAAGGTTGCCAAGAAGGCGCACAAGGAGAATATCTCATTAAGAGAAGCCTGCACGGAGCTGGGATTCCTGACGGAAGAAAAGTTTGATGAAATATATCATCCGGAAAAGATGGTTTAACGACCGCACGACCGCACGGGAGCCGCTGCGGGAGCAGCGGGAACGGTTTGCGAAGCAAAGCGCGGGTGCGGTCGTGAGCAGCTCTGGAGGAGCTGCGGTAATCCGAGGGGACACTTCTGAAAGAAGTGCGTTCGTGGTCGTGAGCAGCTCTGAAGGAGCTGCGGTAAACTGCGGGAACGGTTTGACTCACATTATCATGAAAAAAGAGGCTGTTTTATGATATGCCCCTTTGCTGGTTGTCCAGTAAAAGGGAGACATATCATTTACAGCCTCTTTTTTATTCAATCGCAGTGGAAGCATGTTCCATCATTGCTTTCATGCCGGCTTCAAACCGTTCTGCCGATATCAGTGCGATACCGTTTTCGTCGCTCAGTACCACGAGCCGCGTCCCGGTTTCCAGTCCGAATTTATCGCGCACCGCTTTGGGTATAACGATCTGCCCACGTTCATTTACGGTGACGGTCCCCCAGATATTTTTTCCTGCGGGGGCCGGTGGAATCGGGCCGATGCCATCGGCGGCCTCTGTTTTCAACAGACTGTCAACGGTCACTCCGTAAATGTTCGCCAGCCGTGCGCATTTTTCTATGTCCGGCACGGTTGCACCGCTTTCCCACTTGGCATAGGCCTGACGGGAAATACCGATTCTTTCTGAAATTTCCTCCTGAGAAAATCCATGTATGTTTCTTAACATCACAAGATTATCTTTCAACATTTCAACTCCTCCATGCTGTACTGGGCTGATCATTTATAAACAAAACATTGCTGTCGAACAGGCGTCCAAGGGTGAACACAGCTGTCGGGCAGGTCGTCCGGGAGTGCCCCCGGCAATTGAGCAATCTCTTCCCTTCAGGTTAAAGATCAATCCGCTCAAAATCGCTGCATGCCTTTTTATAAGAGATGAATGTCATCAAAAGATAACATGCAGCGCCTGCCAGAAGAAGGAGAAGCTGCATTGCCGGATGCTCAAATCCGAAGGCATTCAGTGCATCGAGTCCCGGAAAATGGTGCAGACTTTCAAATACACCAAGCATCAGGAAGGCTGCCGGAATGTAACTGACAAAAGGCTTTGCGAATTGATAGGCGGTCTTGAAAAAGCCGCCGATGAAGATCGCATTGAACAGACCGAAGATCACAAGCGCTGCACCGAGTGCAAAGGGATTGGCATTCATCAGCGCGTTGCCGCGATACGGAGCGGCATCGGAAAGTACGGTCATGCGGATGAGCGTTGAAGCAGCCATCAACAGGAAGCTGCAGAGCTCGATGAAGCAGGAAAAGAGATATTTTCCTTTGACCACGTCCTTTTTGGCAACGGGAAGCAGAGCGGAAAAGACGATATCGTTTGCTTCCCGCGCGTTTTGGAAACTTTGGAAAATACCGAGCGTTGTGAAGAATACGCCGCAGAGGATCGGATAACCGGGAAGGAAAAACATCAGGCCGAAGGCAATGAACAGATAGGAGAGGACGGAAGCGGTAAGCTTCAGCTCTTTTCTCAGAATATTACCCATTTTTACCACCTCGTTCCATATCAGTATGCCTATTGTCTCGTTCCATATCAGTATGCCTATTGTCTCGTTCCATATCAGCATGCCTATTGTCTCGTTCTATATCAGCATGCCTATTGTCTCGTGCCAGATCAATATGCCTATTGTCTCGCTCCAGTCTCAAAAAGGTTTCTTCCAGTGTTTCACCGCAGACTGAAAATTTATCAACGAATGCCTGCTTGGACAGGGCGGCAATGATGCGGCCGCCGGAAATATAGACGATGTCATCGGCACATTTTTCAATGTCGGATATGATGTGCGTGGAGAAAAAGATCGCCGTACCGGAAGACTTCAGCTCACGGAAAAGCTCCAGAAGTTCTCCGCGCGAGAACGGATCCAGGCCGCTCGTCGGTTCATCCAGAATCAGGATCTCTGCCCGATGGGAGAGCGCAAGCAGAAGATTGACCTTGACCTTCATGCCTTCGGAAAGCTGCAGCGGCGTTTTTTCTTCATCGATGCCGAACATTGTCTGATACTTCCGATAAGCCGATTCATCCCAGTTGGAATAGAAACCTCGGGCAATATCCACAAGGGTGCGGATCTTTTTACGCGGATACCAGTTGACGATGCCCGTGGAATAACCGATGCGCTGTTTGATTTCCGATTCATTGCCGGCAAACGGCTTGCCGAAATAGATGATTTCACCGGAAGTGGGATGAATCAGATTCAGCATGGATTTGATGGTCGTTGTTTTACCGGCGCCGTTTCTGCCGATGAAGCCGGTGATACGGCCGGCCTCCAGTCGGAAAGAGACATCGTCCAGGCGGAAAGCCGGATATTCCTTGACCAGATTTTGAATTTCAACAATAGACATAATACGCTCCTTGACTGCGGCCTGATCCTAAAGAAATGACCTTCAGAGGCCGGCAGCATGTTCTCTGCTTAATTATCAAACAGAGAAATATGATTTATATGAATAGTGTAAACTCCGGTTGCGGGATTTTCCACCAACCGGAGTTTACGAAAAAGAAGCATATTTGTAATGTACGGTTGCCTGGTCGAAGTCGGGCAGCGTTTTTCAATGGGCCCGTCACGACTTCAGGCCATGATCCTCTGCGCATCTTTTCAAGCCATCGGATACGTTACTGAATTTCCGGGAATACCTTCAGCGAGCGCAGATATTCCAGCGCAAGCTCATCCAGCTTGTCCAGGCCTTCGTGCCCCTGAGGAACATCACCGAGGTCCATCCAGCCGTAGTTTTCGTCACTCTTCGGCCAGAAGGGAAGTTCGGGCTGAGCAGAAGCGGCATCGGACCAGGTCTTGTTGTTCGGATCGCCGGTGGCGATGAAGTTTGCCCAGTAAGAACTGATCACATCGGCCAGTTCAAAGTCAGACGCGCGCCAGGGACGGATCGGCGGGACATTCTCACGAAGAGACGAGAAGGTGAACCACAGTTCGCTGGAATGCCATGCCAGCAGGTTGTCCTGATCGCGGAAAGTGCCTTTTTCTTCCGGAAGGCTCGGGACCACATGGGAGAAGGTATAGGCGTAGGTATTTACGGAAGGAGCCACGGACTTGCGCCATGCGCCGAAGTAGCGGTTCATGATGACACCGCCGGTGGAGGGGCCGCCCCAGCTGTTTGCGAAGGCACGGGAGGCCAGTATGCAGGCGCAGTAGTTGGCGTTTTCATCAGTAACCGGCCAGAGAGATTCAAAGTCGTATTTGTCGTACAGATCGCCCAGCTTTTCTTTCATGACTGCATAAAATTCCTCTGCAGTCTCATAAGGCTTGGTCTGGAACAGGCTGTTGCCGCGAATATTGCTTTCACCGAGGTTGCCGCCCGACAGATAGTCCACTGAACAGCCAAATTCGGCCATATTATCGCTCGCTTCAAGATGCACGACGAATTTACCGTCTGCAACCATGGAGGCCGGCATGGAGCCTTTTTTTGCGCGATCCTTGTTGCCGATGTAGAAGCGGTCCGCCGGAATACGGCGCAGTTCTTCAACGCTTGCGTCCGGATCAATGCCGCAGCTTTCCAGATATGCACGGCCGTTTTCATAGGCGGACTCCATGGTCTCATAACCGCGAAGCCACGCCAGGTTGGACTGGTTGATGCAGCGGCGAATCTTGCCCTGAGAGAACGGACAGGTGGTAAGGGCAGTGGACTTAGCCGTGCCGCCGGACTGACCGCCCACGGTGATATTGTCCGGATCACCGCCAAACGAGGCGATGTTTTCACGCACCCAGTCCAGTGCCATCAGTTCATCCTTCAGACCGTAGTTTCCTGAAATGCCGTCCTGTTCTTCAGACAGCTGCGGCAGGCAGAGATAACCCATGATGTTCAGACGCTGACCGACGGTAACAACGACGATTCCTTTTTTAGCAAGTTCGGACGGATCGAATTCCACTTCACTGTAGTAGCCGGTAGCCAGTCCGCCGCCGTGGAACCACATAAATACCGGACGCTTCTCCTCCGGGGACTGTGCGCCCGTTGTAATGTGGAGGTACAGGCAGTCCTCACTCATGGGGGTATAGCCGTCATAATAGAAATCGGAGGCCCAGGGCTCAAAGCTGGGTCCCATGCCCATGTCCTGCATTGGGCGGCAGGCAAAATGGGTCGCGTCACGAACACCGGGCCAGGGCTCGTGGGGAACCGGTGCCTTGAAGCGGCGCTCACCGATGGGCGGCTCTGCATAGGGGACTGAACGGAATGTGGTGATGCCGTCGTACTTTCCGGTCAGTTCCGCGCCGCGGAGCTGGCCGTATTTGGTGGTTACGATACCGATGCTCATGTGGATTCCTCCTGTGGGGTGATATTTTGATGCAAATGATATTCGGTTTTATGGGTTTCTGCAGCAGATCCGTGCAGTACCGGATCAGTGCTTTCTGCGGCGCAGCTCGATGGCATCGTGGAGGTCGTCCAGCTTGTCGTTGGTGTAAGAATCGCTGAGCTCGATGGCATCATGCAGGTTGCCGAGTTCGGTATGCATGCTGCCGATGGTCTCCAGTGACTCATCCAGCTGCTTTTCCAACCGTTCCTGCAGTTTTTCGTACGCATTTTTCATATGCTCTGCCAGAGAAAGTTCCGACCGGAAGGCCAGTACAAAACGAAGACGGGGGTTCTGCTCCAGGTGATCGTGGAATTCGCGGATCTCTGCTTTTAACTGTTCATAGCGGACAATGACATCGTGCTCCTCTGCAAACTTTTTCATTTTGGTGATAAGGCGGGCAGAGTAGGTGAAGTCGATGGAGAACACGCCGAAGAAAAATCCTATGACAAAGCAGAAGGCCATGTTGCGGGACAGCCAGTCGATGGCATTCAGAATGTGCGGGTAGATCAGAAGATAGAATGCACCCGCAAGAAGCGTCCAGTATACGGAAAACTTCGGACAGATGAGTCCCTGCAGATTGGCCCACTCGTTTTTATAATTCCAAAGACGGACCTTCAGAAATTTCAGGCAGAATACACCGGTCAGGTACTCCAGAAGTGTCATGCCCACGCCCATGATGAGGACTGTGGCAATGCTTCCGCCCAGGGAATCATTCCAGAAGGTGGTATTCAGAGAACTTAAAAGATAAAGGACGACCAGGCCGCAGCCATAGAGCGGAACATAAGGTCCCACACAGAAGCCGGGGTTGATCCATTTGCGTTCCGGATTCATTTTGGAGAAAAAACGGCGGTAGAAGAGTTCCAGTACCCAGCCGAACATGGAACCGATGAAAAAAAGATAGCATAACTTTAAAATTAAATTCATAATCGTCACCTCTGGTAAAATTATAACACCAAATCCGGGAAGTACAAGGGGAGGGCAGTGCACGAAATACAAAAAAGCGGCCCGGGACGGACCGCTTTTAATGTTTCTCCAATGAGAGAACTGAACTTCTGTTAAAGAAGTGAAGTGTTCAGCAGAATGACTTCATCCTTGATCAGACCGATAAAGGTTTCTGCAAGAACCGGATCAAACTGTTTTCCGATGTTGCGCTCGATCTGTTCCACTGCGTAATCGATGGAAAGTCCCTTACGATACGGGCGGTCAGTGGTGATGGCGTCAAAGGTATCCGCCAGAGCCAGACAGCGGGCAGTGATCGGAATTTCCTCACCGCCAATGCCACGGGGATAACCGCGGCCATCCCAGCGCTCATGATGACCGACAACTGCGGGAATCATGTAATCCATGGCCGGAAGATGACGGATCATTTCAATGGAACCGTTTACATGACCCTTCATGATGTCAAACTCTTCATCAGTCAGCGCGGCCTGCTTTCCAAGGATTGCTTCCGGAATACTGATCTTACCGATGTCGTGAAGAAGACCTGCGTGGTAGACCATGCGGACTTCGTTATCACCCAGACCGGATGCTGCAGCAAGCAGAGCAGCATATTCCGCTACGTTGTTGCTGTGCTGGCAGGTGTAATGGTCCTTGGCATCGATGGCAGCGGTCAGAGCGGAGATGATGGACAGATTCTGTTCAAAGCCATCGTCCTTACGCTGGATGATGCTGCGTACACGATCGCGGAGACCCAGGTTGACACTGCCTTCACACTGACGGATAAAGATACGGTCTTTACCGGCGCTCTTGGCTGTGAATACTGCCAGGTCAGCATTGTCGATCAGTTCACGGACAGAAGAAGCAGCAGAGGGGCTGACGCAAATACCGGCGCTGATGGTCAGATTCTTGTAACCCTTGCGTTGTTCACTGTTGTTGATGGCCAGGATCTCTCTGCGGATGACTTCCGTCAGATCCTGTGCCTTCTTACCGTCGTAAAGCGGTAAGAGGATGGAGAAGATCTTGCCGCTGGTGCGGAAGACTTCACCGCTGCCGTTTACGCAGGTGGAGATGATCTCCGCCACACGCTTTAAGGTCATATCGCCTTCAATCGTGCCGTACAGCTGATTGTAAAGCTTGAAATCGTCGATATCAATGTCAATGAGTGCCAGGCATTCGCTGCCGTAATCACGGAATTTCTCAGCAATGGATTCCATGAATGCGCGGTAGTTGCCGACACCGGTCAGGCTGTCGATGCGGGCCTCGCGGTACATCTGCTCGTAAAGAGCAGCGTTTTTAACGGCGATGGATGCAACGGAGCTTAAGGTGGTCAGGTAATTGATCTCACTTCCGGTGAAGGAGCTGCGTTTTTCTTTACTGGTCAGCATGATGAGGCCGGCAATGTCCTCACCGTCATTCATGGCAACCACGCAGGAGATGTCCGCGGCCAGAAGCTGTGTCTTTTCCTCGTCCCAAAGAGAGCGGTACATGGAGGTGGCACGGAATTCTTCCATGATGAAGTATCCGTCAGAATTCTTCAGTGCGGTGATCAGCGGGCTGTCCGGCGTGATACGGAAGACTTTTCCTCCAAGTTCGGCGGAATCCGCACGGACGGTATAGGCTTCACTGTCCTTCAGCATGATGAAGATGCGGTCAACTGCGATACCGGCCTGAACGGCGGAGAGCAGTTCACGAGTGATCTCCGAGGTGTTCAGAGACTTGGTGACCTTATCGGAGAAACTGCTGATCAGAAGTTCCTGCTGGTTCTTCAGATTGTACAGCACACTGGTCAGACGATCGATGAGCGTGTAGAACAGCAGCATGAATACGGAGAAGATCAGTACGAGAATCAGGGTCAGCGTGTTTTCATCGTACGGGAAGATCTTTGCCAGCAAGCTTCTTAAAGGCTCAATGAAGGAAGCCAGAAGCAGGATGGAAATGATCAGCGAAACAAGTGTCAGCACACGGCGGTTGATCAGGAGCGTCATGGTGAACAGACGCTTTTTGTTCAGACCGTATGCAAGAGCGATCGCGAACAGGATACCGGTGACCTGGTCCCACGGGAAAATGTTGCCCGGAAGGATCTGCATGATGTTGCCCACGCCGATGACGACGCATCCGAAGATGATCGATTTCAGACCGGGCATGCTGGAACTTACACGGCGGATCAGCCGGCGGAGCACCAGTACGATGGCCACGACCTGCGCCATCAGGTATACGTACGGGATCGCGACCGTCCATGTCATGGAATAACGGAAGATCTTACCCTGTTCCGTTATTTCCGGCACCGGCGGCTTCAGGAAAAGACCGCACGCGGAAAGGACCAGGATCACGAGCATACCGATTGTCCAGAAAATGGTCTGCTTTGGCCTGTGTTCATGTGCGTAGCTCAGTACGAAGGAGTAGCAGAGCCAGCCTTCTCCGAAGAGGGCCAGCAGCGAGACATAGAACCAGAAGTTCAGTCCCGGCCAGACTTCAAGACGCATGAGAACAGAAGCGCCGGACCAGAGGGCAAAACCGAACATGACGACGATGAAACTCCGGATCTCCGGTGATTTCTTTGCTGCCAGGAACGCTGCCAGGAACAGGACGTAAAGGCAAAAGGCTGTTAAATTGATGTAAAGGAAGGGAACTCCCGCCATCAGTTATTATTCCTCTCTGTTCATTACGGAAGGAATGTGCTCCTTCCGGTAGCCTGTCAGCATCTGGATATCGATGGCAGGCGGATTGATGTGACGAATGGGGCGGCCAAGCATGGATTCACACTGTTTGATCGTTCCTGTTTTCAGCAGCGTGATCTGCAGCGGTTCCATGTCAAGAAGCTTTTTCAGGTCGCTGTAGTCACTGTCAAAATTCTTAAAGTAGAGCGCCAGATGTTCCTGGATCAGCGAACGGAGCGCCACATCGGTCATCAGGCTTTCTTCTTTGATTTCAGCGTAAAGGTGCATGAACGGCGTATTGCTGGTGTCATACTCCTTCTTTGCGGTCCAGTCGCCGATGGGCAGGCGGGACTCGTGAATGACCTCGGTAATGGAGGCCTCGGTAATACGGGTGAATCCGGCAATGTCGATCAGGTCCGGTGTACGGTCGATGTAGGTGAACCGGGGGAGAGAACCGTCGGCAGGAGCCGATACACAATGATACATGTCGCCGATGCGGTAACGCATAAATGCGCCGCCGTGGAGAACACTGATCACCAGTTCATAAGACTCTCCGGCAGAGACACCGTCCATCAGGCAGGTGCGCGGAGTGTAATTCTCCGTTTCGCGTTCGCGCTGCAGTTCACTTTCCGGAATAAATTCGTAGAAGCAGGCATCCGGGAAGAAGACCATGCCGCGATGTTCCCAGGTACTGACTGCGAGGCAGGTGGATTCCGTGCCGGCTGCAAGTTCAATGGGTTCAACACCCCAGGCCTTGGACAGGCGTTCCCTGTAGCAGACGGCATCGGTACCGGTGGCAACGAAGCCCTTCAGGTGGAAGACATCGCCCGGAACCAGCTTTCCGCCGTCTTCATGATGCTTGCTCCTGGCTTTTATGAAGCGGTAGGCAATGGCAGGTGATACCTTGAAAAGAGTACGGAGTCCGGAGAATTTTTTGGATCCGCCGGTTACGGACTCCTCAAAATGTTCGGTTATGTAATTGGCCACGCTGCCGATGGCGAAGAAATAATCCACGCCGCCGCGAAGGCCCATCTTAAATCCGGCTTTAATGCGCTGGCTGAAAGAAAGATCCGAATGGGAATTGGTATCCGGCAGCCAGACAAAGTCCATGTCCTCGTTTAAAAGAGAGGGCAGAAGACCGGTCATGTACGGAAGCGGTGCACCGCCGTAGAGAATACGGTCTTTGGAAGTAACATTGAAATCACCGTATCCGTGGCCGGAAGCCAGCATCATGACGGCAAAAACATTGTGTTTGTAGGTATCCAGCATGGCGCGGGTGTAGGGAGCAACCTTGACCGGGCGGAAACCGCCTTCCCAGGTGGTCTCGATCCAGATCACCGGGTCTGCAGGAAGCAGATCCACACGTTTGGCCAGAAGAATGTCCGCGTAATCCTCATAACGGGTCATGGGAAAGGTCGCACGGAATTCATCGATGGAGTTCGGATTGCAGGATGAACCCATCATCAGCCGCTTACCGAGACCGGATTCGCAAAAGAGCGCAAGCTGTTCCTCCATCAGGCGATTCTGAATGAACATGTAATCTTTGATTTTGAGATCCAGAAAGCCGCAATACTCCTCCCAGACCTGTTTTTTGGGTAAAAATTTCAGTTTCTCTCGAAAATTCATTCAGGTACGTCCTTTGAAATCATCAATACATGCCCGGATGCTTTTCCCGTTGGGGATCATGCAGGGCGTGGTTTCCTTGTAAGTGTCATAGCCGGAGAGCATCTGCGGGAAGACGATCCGATCCTCGAAAAGACCGAGGGCGATGTCTAACAGCGCAAATATAAGAACCGCTTTGACCGGAATGCCGAATGCGGGAACCAGGCAGGCATAAAACAAGATTACAAAAAGAATGCCGGGATGCCGGGACAGCGCATAAAGCTTCTTCGTATAAACCGGGCGTTTTTCACCCGGACGGTCATATCCGTCTTCAACGGAAAATGAACCGAACAGAGCCATCATAGTAAGAAAAAGGAAGAGTGCAGCAAGCACCATAAAGGGGATCCGGATGTAAAAGGGTAAAGAGGCGTCAGATCGTAAAAGCAACAGGATCGTCGATATAACAACAAAGAGACATCCTGCGTAAAAAGATGCCTTTAAGAGTTTATGGATGGAGCGCAGGTCGTTGAGATCGCCCAGAAAAAACAGCGCAAAACCTGCAATACCGATGATATACATACTGTCTCTTATACACATCTGACGCTGCCGACGATACTCCTTGTGT
>CAMGCK010000016.1 GCA_946040795.1 uncultured Lachnospiraceae bacterium | reverse complement strand
CAGCTTAATAAAGTGCGCCCATGTATGGCTGTCCTCTACTTTCTTTCACACTATATCCTCGTTTACATAAACAGCCCGGCCAGATAGAACACGATCGGCGCGACAAAGATCACCGAATCAAAACGATCCAGAATGCCGCCATGCCCGGGAATTACATGGGAATAATCCTTAATGCCGTGATCCCGCTTATAAGCCGATGCCGTCAGATCGCCGATCATGGAAATAGCCGCTGCCAGCACACAAATGACCGTACAGGCCAGAATCGGTGTTTTCAGTGCACCGGACTGTGTGCGGAGCACCGCGCCGTAGATCACACCGATGAGGCCGGATCCCACCAGGCCGCCCACCGCGCCTTCCACGGACTTCTTCGGGCTTAAGATCGGTGCCATCTTGTGTTTGCCGAACATGACACCCACCATGTAAGCGCAGACATCGCAGCCCCAGCTGGAAAGACAGGTCAGCCAGACGATCCAGGCGCCGTCTTCCATCGTCCGGATGCGGTACAGGAACGAAACCATCACGACCGCATAAAGCAGGCCGATCACAGCGGCCATGGCTTTATCAGACTTCATGTGCTCATAATCGATGACATAAACACCCATTTCCGCAATGAAAGCGCCTATAAGATACGGGAACATCCAGGCATCCGCGCCAAAATACACCAGCGCCCAATACCCCGCTGCCAGCGCATAACCGACAATGCCAGCTGGACGCTTCTCAATGCCGAACACCCGGTAAAACTCCCAGAGCGCGATCATGGATACCGCTGCAATCAGCGCAAACCATATGGGGCCGCCCACGATGCCCAGTCCGAAGAACAGGATCGCAATCACGACACCGCTGATGACGCGGGTGCGGAAATTATTGTTTGCAAACTTACTTTTGACATCGGTCATAGTTTCATCCTCTTTGGAGAAATACCGGTTATTTCTTGATCACTCCGCCAAACCGGCGCTCTCTCTTATTATAATTTTCAATGGCCTTTTCCAGTTCTTCACGGGTGAAATCCGGCCACAGAATATCCGTTACATAAAATTCCGTATACGCGTTCTGCCATAACAGATAATTGGACAGACGCATTTCCGAACCGGTGCGGATCAGAAGGTCCGGATCCGGCATGCCGGCAGTGTCCAGGTGATCGGAAATCATCTGTTCCGTAATGTCTTCCGGCTGAACCGAACCGCTCTTCACCTCTTCCGCGATCTTTGTCACGGCGCGGCGGATCTCGTCACGCGCACCGTAATTGACGGCAATCACAAAGGTCAGGCCGGTATTCATGGCCGTCTCGTTTTCCAGCGCGTTCAAGCCTTCAATAATGTCCTCATCGAATCTTGTACGGTCACCGATCATTTTGACACGGACATTGTTTTCCTTGGCAATCCCCAGAAGTCGTTTCATGTAATAGCGGAACAGCATCATCAGCGCGCTGACTTCTTCTGCGTCACGCTTCCAGTTTTCCGTGGAAAATCCGTAAACAGTCAGATACTCAATACCCAGACGCGCAGCATCTTCAACCGTCTGTTCCACGACCTTGCAGCCCTCCTTGTGACCCATGGAGCGCGGCAATCCGCGTTTTCTGGCCCAGCGGCCATTTCCGTCCAGTATAATGGCAACATGTTTCGGAATTGTGAAATTTTCGTTCATGGCTGTAAACCTCTGCATATTCAGCGAAAAAGCGTCCTGGACGGACGCTTTTTCTTCATTTTCATATCAGACCGTGGTGATCTCTTTGGACTTCTTATCAAGCGCTTCGTCGATCTTCTTGATATACTTGTCCGTGAGCTTCTGCATCTTTTCATCGCCGGACTTCATGTCGTCTTCAGTAATATCGCCGTTCTTCTGCATCTTCTTGATGTCATCGATGGCATCACGGCGGATGTTGCGGATAGCAACCTTGGCCCCCTCTGCCTTCTTCTTACAATCCTTAACCAATTCCTTACGGCGGTCACCGGTGAGTTCCGGGAATACCAGGCGGATGCTCTGACCGTCATCGGACGGGGTGATACCGATGTCAGATGCCAGGATCGCCTTGTTGATCTCGCGGATCAGGCTTCTGTCCCAGGGCTGGATCACGATCATGCGTGCTTCCGGCACGGAAACATTGGCGACCTGCTGAAGCGGAGTCATTGCGCCGTAATAGTTGACGGCGATCTTATCAAGGAGCTTCGGGTTTGCACGACCTGCGCGGATCACGTCAAATTCTTCCTGAAGAGCCGCAACACTCTTTCCCATTCTTTCTTCTGCGTTCTTAATCTTGCTTTCCATGTGTACCTCCTTTATTCCGCTGTCACGACGGTGCCGTTTATCTTACCGTTTAAAGCATCGCGGATACCGCCTTCAATTCTCAGATCAAATACCGCGAGAGCCATGTGATTGTCCTCGCACATAATGGAAGCCGTATGGTCAATAACATCCAGCTTCTTTTCAACGACCTCATGAATGGAGACCGTATCGTATTTCTTTGCGTCCGGATTCTTTCTGGGATCACTGTCGTAAATGCCATCGATGGCCTTTGCCAAAAGGATCACATCCGCTTCCATCTCAATGGCGCGCAGCACAATGCCGGTATCCGTGGAGAAATACGGATGGCCGGTGCCGCCCGCAAAGAAGCAGACCTTTCCGGCTTCAAAACAAGCCGCGGCTTCATCCTTGGAGAAAAGCTTGGTCATGGCTCCCACCTGGAACGGTGTGAAGATCTCCGTTTTCATGCCTTCATGACGGAAAACCTCCGATACATAAATACAGTTCATGACCGTTGCCAGCATACCGATCTGATCGGACTTCGTGCGATCGATCTCAGTACCGGTACGTCCGCGCCAATAGTTGCCTCCGCCAATGACGATGCCTACCTGAACCCCTGCATCCACTGCCTCCTTCACCTGATGCGCAACATCTGTGACGACATCCAGATCATAGCCCGTGTGATCAGCCTTTGCAAGTGCTTCACCGCTCAATTTCAGAAGAACTCTTCTCTTATCACCCATGTAAAATGAACCTTCCTCCTGCAGTCTTCCTACAAACCGCCCTTTATACCCCTAATATACACGATTATTTCAGGTCCGTCAATCAATAATCGAACAGACCCACGCGCCGCTGTTTATAAAAGAAAACGTTTTCCGGGTTCTTCCGGATTTTCGGGTTTACCTTTCCAAAACCGTCACCCGTTCGCTGATCAGCATCGGCCGCATCCTGTTAAAGGTTCTTGTCGTCCTGTGTCTTATCAATTACCTGGGCATCGATACAAGCGGCATCACCGCTCTTATTGCTTCCCTGGGTGTTTGTGCCGGCCTGGCTGTAAACGGCGCGCTGTCCAATCTGGCAGGCGGCGTTCTTCTTCTGGTCACCCGTCCCTTCCGTGTTGATGATTATATCGAAGTTGCCGGTTACTCCGGTACCGTTGAGGAAATCAATATCTGCAGCACCAAGCTCATCACCGTTGACAACAAGGTCATCTATGTACCGAACGGTACTGCTTCCACTGCAACCATTACAAACTTCTCCGAAAAGAAGCTTCGTCGAGTGGATCTGACCTATACCATTCCGTACGGTACGGAATTTGCCAAGGCAAGAGCCCTGATCCAGAGCGTCGCTGAAAACCACGAACTGGTTCTCAAGGATCCGGCAATCATGGTCCGTGTTTCCGGTGCCAATGACTGCGGCAACGAGATCGTCTGCCGTACCTGGGTCAACGCCGCAGATTACTGGACCGTTTACTTCGATCTTCTGGAATCCACAAAGAACATTCTCGAAGAAAACGGCTATCCGGCTCCGGCAGCCCAGATGGAAGTTCATCTCAGCAAATAATCATTCGGTTTTATCCCGCAAAAAAGAGGCCTGGTTCGGGCCTCTTTTTTGTGACAGTGGGGACGTTTTTCTTTGTCAACTTTTCACGGGCAGAGCCTCAGCCAATGTCATGCACGTCCGTAAACTCCACTACCGGCTCGCCCTTCAGTCCATCGGACTCAAAGACCACGATCTCGTTCTTTCCGCCCTTCAGAATGGACTTCGGCACAAACAGCGTCTTCTGCGGACCGATTTCCCAGTAGCGGCCGATGTTGAAGCCATTGATCACTACAAAGCCCTTTGTGAAATGATCCAGCTTCAGGAAGGTGTAATCCGGTGTATCAATGTCAAAGGTACCGCGGTAGAACACGGACTTTTCTTCCGGTTCGGTATCTGCGTAAACGACCTTGTCCAGGTTGTCCATCGGCAGCGTCCATGCATCCCAGTGGAAATGAATACGGGAATCAATGAGGCAGCGGCCTGCAATCCCCTTCTTCCGCATCATCTTGGAACCGAAGTTCGTACGACCCATGTTTTCAACGAGTACAGTCAGTGTATCACCGGCCTTCGCGCTGAAGACCGTTTCCAGACGGTCGTTGATGTACAGGATGTCAATGAGTTCGCGGTTGATGTAGATCTGCGCGCGGTCACCGAGGGACGCGAATGAAAGCTTTGCATCCGTGTAATCGCGATTCAGCGTGGTGCGGTAGCAGATGTAACCGTAACCGCCATCGTAATATTCCATGCACTGCGGCACTTCCGTGTGGACCGGCGAAGACAGGACGTTCAGCTGATCCAGGATGCCGGCGCGTTCCGTCAGCGTCACTTTGCCAAATGCCGTTACAGAACGGTTTGCCGGGATCTCCGGAAGCTCATGATCCACATATTTCTTGATCACTTCGCGAACAGCTATGTATTTTGCGGTGATATTGCCGTTTTCGGAAAGGCAGGCATCGTAATCATAGCTTGTGACATCCGGCGCAAAAGTCTCATAATGGTTGGCGCCGGAAGTAAAGCCGAAGTTGGTTCCGCCAATGAACATATACATGTTCAGGCTGCCGCGGGACAACATGTCGTCCACGACCTTGGCATAATCCTCTGCGCTGGTGGTATGATGATATTCATCGCCCCAGGCATCAAACCAGCCGTCCCAGCATTCCATGCACATCTTGGGCACATCCGGGAACATTTCGTCATGCGCCTTGAAATTCTCTTCCACGCGGCTGCCGAAGTTCAGTGTCGGCAGACAGCCGGGGGTGGTACCATCGGCCAGATCCGTCTTGGAAGTACCGTCTGACGTAAAAAGCTCCACATCGATTCCGCGGGCACGGAAGCCGTCATGAAGATGCTTTAGATATTCCTTGTCATCGCCGTAATAACCGTATTCATTCTCACACTGAACCATAATGACCGGACCGCCGTTTGTACACAGGAACGGGCGGATCTCCGCGCAGATGTGATCCAGATAACGGTCAAAATGCTTGATGTATGCCTCGTTCATGCAGCGGATCTCAATGCCCTCTTCCTTCTGAATCCACCAGGGCAGACCGCCAAATTCCCACTCCGCGCAGATGTACGGACCCGGACGGACAATGACCATAAGCCCCTTTTCACCGGCCTTCTTAATGAATTCACCGATGTTCAGGATCCCGCTGAAGTCATACTCTCCGATCTTCTTTTCATGCATGTTCCATGCACAGTAGGTTTCCACGCAGTTTAAGCCCATCGCGAGCATCTTATCAAAAATATCATCCCAGGTATCCGGCGTATTGCGGAAATAATGGACCGCACCGGAGATCAGCTTAATGGGCTGACCGTCTTTTACAAACTGATTGCCTTTAATTTCAAATGTCATGTCGAACTCCTTTCGATGCTTGTTCCGGTCCTTCCCATCGGTCGAACCTCACTTACATATCGTATCATGAACGCCCGTTTCTTTCAATTCATAATTCATCTTCGAAAAATCCTCCGACGCCCCTCCTGTTTTTAAATCATTTCAAAAATCCGCATTTTTCCTGCGATTTTTAAGAATTTACACTTGCCTGTTATTTGAAAATATGGTATTTTATACGGTGGACTTTATATTTTTACATTTATTATTCAATAAAGAGAGGTTTTATATGTCAGGTCATTCCAAATTTGCGAACATTAAACATAAAAAAGAAAAGAACGATGCTGCAAAGGGCAAGATCTTTACGATCATCGGCCGTGAAATTGCAGTTGCTGTAAAGGAAGGCGGTCCGGATCCCAACAATAACTTCAAGCTGGCTACCATCGTTGCAAAGGCAAAAGCAAACAACATGCCCAACGATACCATCAAGAACAGCATCCAGAAGGCTGCAGGTCCCGGCAATACCGCTGATTTTGAGAGCGTTACTTACGAAGGCTACGGTCCGAGCGGTACCGCAATCATTGTCAAGGCGCTGACCGATAACAGAAACCGTACTGCTGCCAATGTACGTGCCGCTTTCTCAAAGGGTTCCGGCAACATGGGCGCTACCGGCTGCGTATCTTTCATGTTTGATGAGAAGGGCCTGATCGTTGTTGATAAGGAAGAATGCGAAATGGAAGCAGACGATGTCATGATGATGGCGCTGGATGCAGGCGCTGAAGACTTCTCCGATGAAGAGGATTCCTTTGAGATCACCACGGCTCCGGATGATTTCCCGGCTGTCTATGATGCGCTGACCAAGGAAAATCTGCCGATGGCTTCCGCTGAAGTTACCATGATTCCGCAGACCTATGTTACCCTGACCAGTGAAGACGACATCAAGAAGATCACCCGCATCCTGGATCTCCTGGATGAGGATGATGATGTTCAGGAAGTTTACCACAACTGGGACGAAGAATAATTTCAAATCTTCAGATTTCATAGAAAGGCGCTGTGAAAAAATCATTTTGATTTTTTCACAGCGCCTTTCTATGTGTTATGGGGTTATTTCACAGTCCCTTTACGTTTTGTTTTAGAACTAAAACAGGGCTTGCAGCGTTGATACCTGATACATGCCTTCTCCTTATCAGAACTTCTTTTTTCTGCGCTTCCACTTGTTATTGCGCTGCATGCGCTCGGCAAATGCCACGCCCCAGACTGCAAGGAGCGCCAGCGCCGCTGCTGCGGGAATCACGATTGCAAGCGTATCATAGACCTTTTTGCGGTCCAGTTCCGGCTTTTCCACCGCGTTGGGATCCTGGGTCTCGATCGTACCGCCGTGACGCTCTGTGGTTTCTGCCGCGGTCTCCTCCTCTTCCGTATCGGTCTTAGTTTCTTCAGTCTCTGCGCTTTCCGTATCCGTCGATGTTTCTGCCTCCGTCGTATAGACATAAGCTTCCGTCACCGGCACCAGTTCCGGATTCTGAGATTCCAGATAGGAAGAAACCACATAAAGCAGTTTTCCCTCGTATTCGATCATCGACCAGCTGCCGTAGATCGCGCGGCGCTTATATGCTTCTCCGGCATATGCCATGCCGCAGACGGCGCCCTTCACAGACGGTGAATAACGTACACGAACATTGTCATTCGGGATAACGGTATCATTTGTCTCCAGCCACTCGATGGGTGCTTTTGAGTGATTGACCAGCGTATCGTAGGTATACTCCAGCAGGACGGATGTATCCGGATAATAATTCTCTGCAGTGGATTTCATGACCGTCGTGATGATATAGCGGCCTTCCCGCTCACAGGCAGTTGCCAGACACCGTCCGGCCTGGGGGGTGCTTCCGGTCTTTCCGCCGATGACGCCCTCTTCCTCAAAAGTACCGTAGATCATGGCATGACCGATATTGAACGCACGCGCTCCGCACATGTTCGTATCCGGAATAATATAGGATTTTGTGGCATTCAGTTCACGATACCGCTCGTTTTGCATGCAGGCGCGGAGAATCAGCGCCAGATCATGAGCCGTCGTGTAATGCTCATCATGATGGATGCCATAGGCATTCATGAAATGGGAATTCGTACAGCCGATCTCCGCTGCCTTCGCGTTCATCATGTCCGCAAAAGCCGCTTCCGAACCAGCCACATATTCACCCAGCATGGCGCCGCATTCATTGGCGGATTTCAAAAGCATGCCGTACAGCGCATCCTTTACCGTCATGGTTTCACCGACCATGGCCTTGGGTTCCAGCGTTGAACTGGAGGGATCGATGTCAATTGCAGACTTCGTAAAAGTCAGCGTCTTTGACAGATCCGGTACATTTTCAAGTACCAGCAGTGCCGTCAGCATTTTGGTGCAGGACGCCGGATACATTTTCTTTTCCGGATCCTTGGAATACAGGACTTCACCGGTATTGCCGTCGATGACACAGTACGTCTCACCGTAAATATCCGGTCCATGCAGCTCATATGAATTCTCCACCGTCTGCGGTGCCGCAGTTTCCGGCGCAAGTGTTTCCGCCTCTGCTGCCGATTCGGCGGGCTCAGCTTCAGCTGCAAACGCTGCTACCGAGGTAGTCAGGATCAGCGCCGCAAGAAAGACCGCGCCGAACCTTTTGACAATTCGCAACATGTATTTTCCCCTTTTCTCCCCGACTCAGTGCGCGATGACAAAATACAGCAGCACGATCACGCCGAGAATGATTCGATAAATGCCAAACGCTTTGAAATCATGGCGCTTAACATAGCTTAACAGGAACTTGATGATGAACAGAGACACCACATACGCCACTGCCATCGATACAAACAGGACTGCCCACTGCACAGAAGCCAGCGCCATATGCTTGATGAACAGATATTTGAAAAGCTTCAGCGCGCCGGCACCGAACATGACCGGAATCGCCAGATAGAACGTGAACTCTGTGGCAATGTAACGGCTGCAGCCCAGAAGAAGCGCGCCGATGATGGTCACGCCGGAACGGGATGTACCGGGCACCAGTGCCAGGATCTGGAACGCGCCGATGAGAAGCGCCGTCTTATAGGACAACTGCGAAAACCGCATGATCTCCGCGTTCTTGTTCTTGTAGCGCTTTTCAATCAGAATAAAGATCACACCGTACAGGATCAGCATGGCCGCAACCACATACCCGTTGTACAGATGCTCATCCATCCAGTCGTCCAGCAGGAAACCGACGACCGCTGCCGGGATCACGGCCACAATGACCTTTCCCCAGAGCTTCCAGGTATTCTTTTTCTGATCATTGGTCTTATAACCGGACACCGGATTCAGTTTGTGAAAGAAAATGGTCACGACTGCCAGAATGGCGCCGAGCTGGATCAACACATCGAATACAGACTTGAAGTCCTCCGTAAACAGTTCCGGATTGCCGGGCCAAATGGCGTCCAGCAGAATCAAATGACCGGTACTGGATACCGGGAGCCACTCGGTGACGCCTTCTACGATACCGAGAATAACAACGCGAAGCCAATCGATAAATTGCATGTTTTACTCCTTTACTTCCCAGTCGATGGGAGTTTCTCCATGTGCTGTCAGATACGCATTGGCGCGGCTGAAGGGTTTGGACCCGAAAAATCCGCGGTACGCGGACAGCGGCGACGGATGCGCGGACTCGATGATGAGTCGATTTGGATTTTTGATCAGTGCCTTCTTCTCCCCCGCCGGACGGCCCCACAGGATGAATACGATAGGCCGGTCCACATTGTCCAGCGCGCGGATCGCAGCATCCGTAAACTGTTCCCAGCCGATGCCTTTATGCGAAAATGCCCGGTGAGCCTGCACCGTAAGCAGTGTATTCAGCATCAGTACTCCCTGCAGAGCCCAGTGTTCCAGGCAGCCGTGCGTGGGGATCGGCACTCCAAGGTCCGCATTCAGTTCTTTATAAATATTGACCAGAGACGGCGGCGGTTCAATACCGCGCTTCACGGAAAACGAAAGTCCGTGCGCCTGTCCCGGTTCATGATAGGGATCCTGCCCCAGGATCACCACCTTGACCTTTTCAAGCGGCGTCAGATGAAATGCCGTGAAGATCTCATCTGCAGGCGGATACACGACATGCGTGGAATACTCCTCCCGGATCTTCTTGTAAAGTTCGCGGTAATAGGGTTTCTTAAACTCCGGCAGAAGCGCCTTTTCCCATTCTCCCGTAATCGCTGCCATGTCAAATTTCTCCCAGGATCTCTCCGTTCATGATATCATTTTCTTCCGGCATCGCCGCCTCTTCCTCCGGTTTTTCCGGAAGCTTGGCAAGTTCAAACCAGAATACCACGCCGCCCGGCACATTATACACGCCGTACTCCTGATGATGCGCATCCATGATGGCCTTCACAATGGAAAGGCCGATGCCGCTTCCTCCGTACGCACGTGTTCTTGCCTTATCCACCTTGTAGAACTTGATCCAGATCCTTTCAAGTTCCTCTTCCGGAATGTTCTGTCCCGTATTCATGACGCTGATGCGTACATTGGTTCCCAGATCATCAAAGCTCACCGTGATCTCGTTCGGTTCCTCCAGGTGGTTGAACGCGTTGGAATAATAATTGTTGAATACCTCTTCGATCTGATATTCATCCGCAAGGACCATGCAGTGCTCCGGTCCCAGAATGCGGACCGATGCCTGATGGCTCTCCTTCATTTTTGTTGAGCCGGCCTCGATGTTTCGGATCATGTCCATGACATCAAAAGGAGCCGGCTCCGGCGCGTCACTGCCGAATTCCAGCTGATTTAACTTCGTCAGCTTACGGACCAGACGATTCATCTTGTCCGCCTCATCCGCAATGACATCGCAGTAATAGTCCATGGAATCCGGGTCTTCCCGGCCAAAATCCTTCAGGCCTTCCGCGTATCCCTGGATCAGGGCGATGGGCGTTTTCAGCTCATGGGAAACATTGGAAATAAAATCCTTCCGCATTTCATCCACATGTTCTTTTTCCTGAAGGTCTTTCTGAAGTTCCTCATTGGCCATCTTCAGCTGCAGAATGGTACGTTCCAGCTGAGATGCCATCTCATTCATGTTATTGCCGAGAATGCCGATCTCATCATGGGAATTCCCGGTATAACGTGCCGAAAAGTCCAGCTGGCTCATCTTTTTGGAAATGGAAGTCAGCTGATAAATGGGCTCGGTCACCCGGTATGTCAAAAGTGAAATGATTAAAAATCCGATGAAAAAGATCACGATACTGCCATACGCAAAGAACAGCGAGGAAATTCGCATGTCCGCCATCGTATGGTCCATCGGCATGGAAAGAATGAACTTTCTTGCCTCACCCTGTGCATCGTTCATGTAACCGTAGCACTCCAGATACCGGGAACCGCTGTCACGGAGCACCACATCCTGCAGCACGTAGTTGTCGCTTCTTTCCAGGATCTTTTTATTCTCACCGGGCGCGTTGTCCAGGAAATTGGCCTGCAGACGGTCCATCAGGAAATTACGTTCATACGCAGACAGTGTTTCCCGTGTGATGACCATGAATTCCCATTCGGAAGCTTCCTGCAGGGCAAACGTGATATTGTCCCTGGCCTTGACCGTGGCAATGAGCGCCATCATTTCTTCATTGGATTTGCTGCCGTGCTCGACGATCTCCGCAATCTCCGTGTAGGTGTCCAGCATCGTCCTGCGGCTGGTCCGCATGTAATACAGATTCCAGAACAGCAGGTTCATGGTAATGAAGATGGCAATGATCATCAGCACGACGGCTGTAAAGACGACTCCGACACGTTCGCGGAGCGACATCCCTTTTTTCACGTTTCCGTCACCTCGAATTTATAACCAATGCCCCACACGGTACGGATGTAATCTTCCTTTGAGCCAAGCTTGCTTCTCAGCTTCTTGACGTGGGTGTCAATGGTTCTGGCATCTCCGAAATAATCGTAGTTCCAGACATTGTTCAGGATCTTCTCGCGTGAAAGCGCGATGCCCTGATTTTCCACAAAATACTGTAAAAGTTCAAATTCCTTGAAAGAAAGCTCGATGAGTTCGCCGTCGCTCCACACTTCGTGCGCCTTTTTGTCGATAACGATGCCGCCGGCTTCGATCGTATCGGAATTCACATAATGATAACGCTTTAAGAGCGCTTCCACACGAGCTACGAGCACCTTCGGTGAAAACGGCTTGGTCACATATTCATCCACACCCAGCTTGAAGCCCTGCAGCTCATCCTGCTCCTCGCCCTTTGCGGTGAGCATCATGATCGGGACCTCCGAATACTGCCGGATCTCTTTTAAGACGCCCCAGCCGTCCAGCTTGGGCATCATGACATCCAGAATGACCAGCGCAATGTCCTTGTTGTCAAAGAACACGTCCAGTGCGGCTTCACCATCTGCGGCTTCCAGGATCTTATATCCCTGACGGCCCAGAAAATCATGTACCAGTTTTCTCATACGTTCCTCGTCATCCACAACGAGGATCTTCACGTCATCCATATGCACCCTCCATGAGGTTATTTTTTAGCGTTTGCCCGCGCGATCTCCGAACGCTTTCTCATGACCGGATCCAGGATCTTCTTGCGGATGCGGAGATGCTGCGGAGTGACTTCCAGCAGTTCATCCGTATCGATGAAGTCCATGCACTGTTCCAGTGACATGACCTTGGGAACCGTCAAACGGAGCGCTTCATCGGAACCGGACGAACGGGTATTGGTCAGTTTCTTGGTCTTGCAGACGTTGACTTCAACGTCCTCGGCGTGGCCGGTCTGACCGATGATCTCACCGGCGTAGACCTTTTCACCTGCGCCGATGAAAAGGGTTCCTCTCTCCTGCGCGTTGAACAGGCCGTAAGTGATGGACTCACCGGTCTCAAACGCGATGATGGAGCCCTGATGTCTGTAGGAAATGTCGCCGCGGTAGACATCGTAGCCGTCAAAAACGGTGTTCATGATGCCGTTGCCCTTGGTATCGGTCATGAATTCACCGCGATAGCCGATGAGGCCGCGTGACGGAATCTGGAACTCCAGACGGGTGTAGCCGCCCTGGCCGGGTCCCATGGCAAGGAGCTCGCCCTTTCTTTGTGCCAGTTTCTGAATAACGGCGCCGGAGAATTCATCCGGAACATCGATGTAGCACTGCTCCATCGGCTCCAGAAGCTGTCCGCGCTCATTTCTCTTCGTGATGACCTCTGCCTTGGAAACCGCAAATTCAAAGCCTTCACGACGCATGTTCTCGATCAGAACGGACAGATGCAGTTCACCGCGTCCGGAGACCTTGAAGCAGTCCATGTTTGCCGTTTCCTCCACGCGGAGAGAAACATCGGTGTTCAGTTCGCGAAACAGACGGTCTCTTAAGTGGCGGGATGTGACAAATTTGCCTTCCGTGCCGGCCAGCGGGGAATCATTGACCATGAAATCCATGGCAATGGTGGGCTCGGAGATCTTCTGGAACGGGATGGCTTCTGTATCGAGCGGTGAGCAGATGGTGTCACCGATGGCCACGTCCGCAATACCGGAGATGGAAACGATGTCACCGAAATGAGCTTCCTTTACCTCCACGCGGTTCAGGCCGTCAAACATGTACAGCTTGGAAATGCGGATCTTCTGATGCTTGTCCTCATCATGCGCATTGACCAGCACACATTCCTGATTGACGTTTATGGTACCGTTCTCAACCTTGCCGACACCGATACGGCCGATGTATTCGTTGTAGTCGATGGTGGAAACCAGCACCTTCATCGGGCTCTCTTCATCACCTTCCGGCGCAGGGATGGTCTCCAGAATGGCATCCAGAAGCGGCTTCATGTCCACCGGATCATCACTAAGATCCTTCACTGCAAAACCGCCCTTCGCAGACGCGAAAATGAACGGAGCCTCCAGCTGCTTCTCATTGGCATCCAGGTCCATGAGCAGTTCCAGAACTTCATCGATGACCTCTTCCGGACGTGCTTCCGGACGGTCGATCTTATTGACACAGACCAGAACAGAAAGATCCAGTTCCAGGGCCTTTCTTAAAACGAACTTGGTCTGCGGCATTGCGCCTTCAAACGCGTCCACGACCAGGATAACGCCGTCTACCATTTTCAGGACACGTTCAACCTCACCGCCAAAATCCGCGTGGCCGGGAGTATCGACGATGTTGATCTTCACGCCCTTATACTCAATGGCCGTATTTTTGGAAAGAATGGTGATGCCGCGCTCACGCTCGATATCATTGGAGTCCATGACGCGCTCCACCACTTCCTGATTTTCTCTGAATACACCGCTCTGTCTTAACAGGCAGTCCACAAGCGTGGTCTTGCCATGGTCAACGTGAGCGATGATCGCAACGTTTCTTACATCTTCTCTTACCATAATTCTTCTGCTCCTCTTATGAATCAAACAACACGGTCTCCTTACCGATGACCGCGAAAAGGATCTCCTTTTCCGTGATCACCACGGCTTTGCCCTGCGTAAGGTCCGTGATTTTCTTGACGATGCCGTCCTTTTTCTGTACCGGGACGGGAATGTGTACCGTGACGCAGTCCGTGTATTCGATGGCGGAAGGAATCAGCTCCTCCTGCCCAAACATGTACTGCAGTTTTCCGATGCCGTTGTAGTCTGTGCGGATCATCAGAAGATCGGCCGGCATTTTATGCGCCAGCGTACAGTTCTGAAGTCCGTCCTGTGCTGCCTTGGTATAAGAACGCACCAGACCGCCGGTTCCAAGCAGTGTGCCGCCGAAGTAGCGGGTCACGATGACGATGCAGTCTGTCACACCTGCCCCCTTCAGCACAGAAAGGATCGGAACCCCCGCCGTACCCGAAGGCTCGCCGTCATCGGAGCATTTTAAATTCTCCTGTCCGGGGCCGAGCGCATACGCGTAGCAGTTATGCCGGGCATCATAATGACGCTTCCGGACTTCCGCAAGCGTCTTCATGGCCTCTTCTTCAGTTGTCACATGACATACCGTAGCAATAAAACGGGACTTTTTCTCCTCGTATTCCCCGGTACCCTCCGTGTAAACGGTCACATACTCTTTTTTCATCTGAAAAACTCCACAAGTAGTTAAAGTATACTACATAAGAAGAGATCTATCAACCCGTAATTCGGCCGTTTCAATCATAAACGCAGCGGTTGACAGATATGTTATAATTTAATATACAAGTATGTTTATCAATCGTCCGATGCGTGAAAAAAATGTGAATTCGCACGGACTTACAGAAGAACCAACAGGAGTTCATATGAATTTCGGCAAAAAAGCTCTGCGGGAAAAGCTGGACACCGGCCTTTTGGAGGATACCCGCCAGAAAAACCGCTTTAAAATGTTTCTAATCTCCGCTTTGACGGCAGTGTTCCTTGGAATCGTCACGATCCTTGTCTGCATGGGCGCAGGCGCGTTTACGGAGATCATAAAAAATTCTCCGTCCATTGCCAATCTGGATACGATCAAGCCCACCGCCACAAAAAGTATCATTTATGCCTCGGACGGCTCCATCATGCAGGAGCTCATCCAGTCCGGCTCCAACCGCGAGACCGTGACATACGATGAGATCCCGAAAGATCTTGTCAATGCTTTTGTGGCCATTGAAGACTCCCGTTTTTTCAGGCACGACGGTGTGGATGTCAAAGGCATCATCCGTGCGGTCTTCCGCGCGGTCACCAGCGGCAGCATGCGGGAAGGCGCTTCCACCATCACCCAGCAGCTGATCAAGAACAATGTTTTTGACGGCGGCGCGGAATCCAATTTCGGCGACCGCATCGAACGCAAGATCCAGGAACAGTACCTGGCTCTTCTGGTAGAACGCAAGCTGGACAAGAAAACCATCATGCAGCACTACCTGAACACCATCAATTTAAGCTCCAATTGTCTGGGCGTTCAGACGGCTTCCAAGCGCTATTTCGGTAAATCCGTGGATCAGCTGGACCTGGCCGAATGTACGGTCCTGGCCGCCATCACGCAGAATCCGTCCAAATACAATCCCATCAATCATCCGGAAAACAACCAGAAGCGGCGTGAAAGCGTACTGAAGCACATGCTGGCCAACGGCTTCATCGACCGGGAACAGTATGACGAGGCTCTATCCGAGGATGTTTACAAGCGCATCCAATCTGTTTCCGCCGATTACAACTCCGACCGCACCTTCTCCTATTTCACGGATACGGTGTTTACGGAAGTACTGGAAGCATTACAGGATGAACTGGCCATCACGGAGACGCAGGCCTACAACATGCTCTATTCGGGCGGTCTGCGCATCTATACCACCATGGATCCTGTCATTCAGGACATTGTGGATCAGGAGGTCAATGATCCGGAAAACTACATCGTCCGGGAACATGACACGGAGACCAACTATCAGGAATATGCACTGACCTACCGTCTGACCATTCAGCTGCCGAACGGCGACAACTACTATTATGACGAATCCAATGTCAAAACCTACTACCAGGACGTTCTGAAACAGCCCGCTTTCAGACTTACCTTCCCCACAGAGGAAGAACTGCAGAAGGCCGCTCAGGATTACCGCGACGCCCTGCTTAAACAGACCGGCGGCAGGATTGTTTCCGAGTCCGTGTCCTCCACGCTGGAACCGCAGACCTCTGTCGTTGTCATGGATCACAAGACCGGCCGCGTGCTTGCGGTAACCGGTGGACGCGGCGACAAAAAAGCGATCGGATCGCTGGTACTGAACCGTGCGACCTCTTCCACCCGTCAGCCCGGTTCCACCTTCAAGATCATCTCCACCTATGCTCCCGCTCTCGATGTCTGCGGCGCCACGCTGGGTACGACCTACTACGACACCACGCTCGCCTATAACGACAAGACCATTTCCAACTGGTGGGGTGCTCAGCGTCTGGGTTACGCCACCATGAGCTTTGGCATCCAGGCCTCCATGAACGTCATGGCCGTCCAATGCATGGAAAACACCGTTTCGGAAAAGACCGCTTTTGATTATGCGGAAAGCTTCGGCATTTCCACACTGGTACCGCAGGACATGAGTCCCGTCCTCACGCTGGGCGGCCTCACATACGGCGTCACCAATCTGGAACTGACATCGGCCTATGCTGCCATCGCCAACGACGGTGTCTATACTTCTCCGATCTTCTGGACCACCGTTACCGATTCGAGCGGCAATGTGATCCTGGAGAACAAACAGAACAGCCACAAGGTCATCAAGGCCGAGACCGCCAGACTTCTTACAACTTCACTGAAGCGTTCCATCTATCCGCTGTTTGGTATCTGGGACGAATACGGTGTGGGTTCCACCTCTGTACAGTGTCAGGTCGACGGCATGGATGTGGCCGGTAAGTCCGGTACCACGAACGACGCCAATGATGTCTGGTTTGTGGGCTATACCCCGAATGTCACCACCGGCGTCTGGTCCGGCTATGATTCCAGCAAAAGCTTCGGCTCCAGCCCGGGCTATCACAAAACCATCTGGCAGCATATCATGCAGCGCATCGCGGACACCCAGGAAGAGGCGCGTTTTGACTACTCTCCGCTGGTTACCGCAAAGATCTGCAGCAAGTCCGGACTGTTGGCGCGCGATGGCATCTGTGATGCTTCCGGCAATGAAAACTGCCACGTCTACCTGGAGTATTTCACCCCGGAGACCGTGCCCACAGAATACTGCAATCGGCACGACATGTATAACATCTGTACTGTGACCGGACTTCTGGCCAGCGATAACTGCCCGGACAGCGAGGTTACAAAAAAGGTCTATCTGGTACTGGATCCTTCAGACGATGACGGACTTGAAACGGACGATACCCCATATGTCCTTCCCAAGGATTTTCTCTCCAATGTGTGTACCCTCCATCAGCCCCGTGTGCAGGAGCCGGAAAACACCGCGCCGGAAGAGGAACCACTTCCAAAGGAAACGGAGCCTGTGGATGACCGTGAAGAAACCACGGAGGAAGACACCGGATCCCGCGCGGATGATGAATTCTATTTTGATGATTAATACGGTTTTATTCACAAAAAGAAGGAGCAGGCATCGCAGCCCGCTCCTTCTTTATATTTCAGTGCATTTTTACTGTATGAATCGATTGATTCCTTCCATGCAGCGTTTCAAATTCACCATTTCATCCAGTACCGCATTCTCACTTTCCACCAGAAGGTGCCGATAGGTCTTTACCCGGGGATCCAAAATGCGTGCCCAGTCATTGGCATCGTCCGGGGCACCGATCCAGGTATCAAAACCATTTGTCCGGGACCAGGGCTTCAGATGCAGGATCATGTCCCGGTCACGATATTTTTCCAGAACACACATGGGATCTCCGCCGCCTTCAATGCAGTTTCCGCTGTCAAATTCAATGATCACATCCCGGGGAAGCTTGTCAAAAATGAATTCAAAAAGCGATTTTCCGTCGTATGAAAGCTCAAACTCATGAGAGTGATTATGATAACCCGTTTCCAGTCCGTCTGCCTTCAGCTTTGCGTGGATCGTTTCAAAGGTTTCAAAATGACGAAGCCAGGTCTCACGGCACTCCTCTTCCGCCGTATGGCCGATGTTCCACTGACCGCCAAGACATGGGATCACCGCGATCGGACAGCCTGCCTTTTTCAGATATTCCACCGTCTCATCAAAATGCTTTTCCTGAAGATCCGCCCATTCGGTGTGCCAGCCGGTAAAGGTCAGGCCGCTGTCTTCAAGCGCGTGCCGGATCTCTGCCGGTGTCCAGGTGGTCATCGGACCAAAAAACTCGATTTCCTCATAGCCTTCCTCCCGCACCATCTGCATGGTTTTGTAAAGATCCTTCCGGGCATTGTTGTGAACCGTGTACATGGCAACTCCGCGTTTCATGTTTCTCTCCTTTATTGACAATTACCGCCCCTGATGCTACACTTTTTTCAACAATCAACGCTCAGGAGGGCATTATGAAAGTACTTCTTATTTACGACGATTTATGGCATCCGGCTGAGGTCATCGACCGCGGTCTGAAGTCCTTCCCGGCACGCTTTGACGAATACGAACTGGACTGCGTCAGAACCGCCAAGGACATCCTCACTCCGGAATTTGTACAGGCTTTTCCGGTCGTGATCATTGCCAAGGGCAATGCAGTCAATCAGGCCAATTCCGCACCCTGGTTTGAGCCTACGGTCACCGAATGCATGCCGGAGGATTTCCGCGCATATGTGGAAAACGGCGGCGGTATTCTGTTCCTTCACGCAGGCAATGTCTTCAGCAAGAAGAATGCTCCTGAAATGACGGAGATCAACGGCAATGCCTTCATCGGTCATCCGCCGCGCTGCCTGACCCATGTGGAGCCGGTCGGTGAACATCCCATTACCGCAGGCGCAGAAGCTTTTGATGTACGCGATGAGCATTACAACATCGAGATCCTGGCAGATGACATCAATGTCTTCCTGCATACCACTTCCGCAACCGGCGGCGATGTCGTTTCCGGTTACACCCGCACCATCGGAAACGGCCGTGTCTGCGTACTGACACCGGGCCATACCGAAGCGGTCTTCAAAGATCCGAACTTCCAGACGATACTGATGAATGCACTCGACTGGTGTGCCGGCAAGATCTGACGCTCGCTGCAATCTCCCGACGGGTCCAATTCATTATTATCCCCGATCTGGTATTTCTTCTGCAGTGGGGCTCCCACTCACAGGAGCGCTGCGATCAGCGTCAGCACCTTTCCCACGGACGATGTCCACACCTCCTTATATGTCGCATTGTTCTCCACTGGCCAGTACGGTACATCCTCATTGAACCGGGTCTCCATGCCCACCGGAACCGCTCCCATCATTTCACCGTTCAGAGCTCCGTAAAGCGCCGGGAACCGGCTTCCCTCTCCGTACATGAGCGACTGTCCAAACGGATTTTTTCCAAACAGGAAATAAAGCTGCTCTCTTGCTATTTCTGTCAGCTTTTCATCGCCCAGTACTTCACCGGTCCGGGCAGCGGAAAGTCCGCCGGACAGATGCACCGCCGCATTGCCGCGGAATGAAAACCAGATGGGGAACATGCGGACCGCATAGTCCGCATTCACCTGCATCGCGCTCTCCAGCTGTTCTTTGTAGTTTTCCTTTTCATCTTCATAGGCTGTCAGAAGATGCAGAAGCCTAAAGGTATCGCCATCCAGATATTCATCCTTCTTATGGAGTCCGGCCGGCTGCATGCCATAGGGCGCGCTGTATGCGTTCATGTCCCTGATGTACCCGCCGTAAAGCGTCAGTGCATTCTTCCACGCTTCGCAGTCCGGATGTCCGGGAAGTACACGGAGCGCTTCTGCAAAACACTCGGCAAAGCATTCGTAACGTGCCTGATGGTTGAAGTGAACGATCGTCCGTTTTTCCTCGTCCCGATAGAAAAATCCCCGGGTGGGACATCCCGCGGTATCGCCGTTCTCCTGACAGCGTATGACCGCCTTCAGATGAGCCGCTGCTGCTTCTTCATACCGCGCGTCTTCAGTCTGCGCGAACAGCCTTACCGCAGTTCTTGCTGCCACTGCATGATACAGGGAAATGCTGCTGTTGTAAGTATGCTCGTAAAAACTCGGAAGTTCCGGTCCGCGTTCAATAAAAGCTTTTTCAGCCCAGTCAAAATCCTGAACAGCTGCGGCACGGCACTTGTCCGCAAGCTCCGGGTCCATCGTTTCAAAGCCTTTTCCGGCCTCCGCTTCCACGCCGGCCAAGAGATAATTTTCAAAAGAGTGATCGTGCACTCGGGCCGGGCAGTCATCAAAGGTTCCGATGAAGCCGTCGGTCCATCGGCAGATCCCGGCACTGGTGGCGCGGAACCCATCGCCGAATCGGGTCTTCAGCACAAAATCGATGCCCCATGCCGCCTCTTCCATAAGACGCGCGTAAAGTGCCGTATGCTTGTCCTTAACTGCCGCGGCTGCCTTCAAAAGGGCCGATGCCACTTCCCCGGTCTGCAGCGTCTGCTGGCTCACATCGCCGGCATCATGCCAGCCGCCGTTATATACGATGGTCTTTCCGGCATGCCGCGCTATAATGTCCGTATGACAGGTGCCGTGGCCCCGTCCAACGGGACAGCCGCATCGCTCACTGTACAGATAATTCACGGCTTTCCAGAGTGCGCGGTACCAGGGTTCCTCGGAAACCGTAAACAGGACCGACTGCGCGGATCCGCAGCGGACCCGATACATGCCGGCCTCCTGAAGATCGGAAAAATCACAGATCGTAAAGCAGCCCTTTTCATTCTCCACGCGCTCTGTTTCTCCGGAGAATACGGCCGTTCCGTCTGCATCCGTTACTGTAAACCGTTCCGCGTTTTCCGATGTCACTGCCGTCTTTTTCCCATGCAGCAGATAGCCGTTTGTGGGGCAGACCACCATGCCGGGATCCGTTTCCCAGTCCAGTGTATGGCTGACCTCCGATACTTGTTCCAGCCGGATGCCGCGGATCTCCATGGAGATCACGTCTTCCATGGAAAGTTCTTTGCCGTAGGAATTGACCTGGAACGTGAATTTGGTCACCCGGTCGCGCGGCAGGGAGGGAAACTCCCAGATGACGGTGTTCCACTGACCGTTTCTGAGATACACGGTGTGAAATCCTTCACGGGCGTAGCGGTCCGGGATCTTCACCTCACCGTCATTATAAAGCTGGAGCGAAAGCATCGGTGAATGCATGCCCTTCGTACGGGGATACACCTCAAACACGATGCGGTTATACGTCCGCCAATCGGAAAGCGCAGGAATCAGACTGGCGTTCAATGCGCCGAAATTACAGTAATCTCCGTCATCGGGACAGCCGTCTGGCCAGCGTTCAAGACCGCGTGCCGGCGCGGAAAGAAGAATTGCGCCGGGAGTCTCTTCAGACAAAGCGGCACTGCCAACCCCTTCCAGGCAGAATGCCTCTGCCTTCTGTCCGTCCCATAAAGCCGCCGATGCCTCGGTCTTTTTTCCGGCAAAGTACCGGTCCAGACTCTCCGCGTCGTCCGGAAGCATCCGGAAATGTACCATGCCGGAAGCCGCAAGTTCCTGCTCAAATTCAAGGTCTGTCTTCATGTAAGCCCCCCCTGTCAAATGAATTCTTCAAATACCATATTGGAAACATCCAGGCCGTATTCCGTGAGCCGGATCCTGCCCTCCGCTTTTTCCAGTGTTCCCCAGCCGATGTGCTTTTTCACGATATCACCGTATTTTTCATCCAGGGATATGCCGAACCGACGGTTAAACTCCGCGGGATCGATCCCGGCTGTCATCCGAAGTCCCAGAATCATGAATTCCGCCATTTGGTCCTCCGGTGAAAGGACCTCGACCTCCTCTTTGGGAAGATCACGATACGCAAGCGACGACGCGTTTTTCTCGCGTCGGTACAGTCCTGTTTCTCTGCCGTCTGCCCCGTAAAGCGGAAGGTAGGACGCCGCTGCCGCGCCGAATCCCAGATACGGCACACCGGTCCAGTATCCCACGTTGTGTCTGCAGGGATAACCCTCCTTCGCATAGTTGGAGATCTCATACCGTTCATACCCGGCTTCCTGCAGGACCTCCTTGGTATCCCGGTACATGGCCCGATCCTCTTCCTCCGACGGAAGCCCTGCCCGATTCTCGCTGTACAGCGTGTAAAAAAGCGTGTTTTCCTCGATGATGAGGCTGTAGCAGGAAAGATGCTCAGGCTGTAATTCAAGTACCTTTTTGAGTGTGTTTTTGTGGTCCTGCGCCTTCTGTCCCGGAAGCCCGGACATCCTGCCCTCCGCTTTTTCCAGTGTTCCCCAGCCGATGTGCTTTTTCACGATATCACCGTATTTTTCATCCAGGGATATGCCGAACCGACGGTTAAACTCCGCGGGATCGATCCCGGCTGTCATCCGAAGTCCCAGAATCATGAATTCCGCCATTTGGTCCTCCGGTGAAAGGACCTCGACCTCCTCTTTGGGAAGATCACGATACGCAAGCGACGACGCGTTTTTCTCGCGTCGGTACAGTCCTGTTTCTCTGCCGTCTGCCCCGTAAAGCGGAAGGTAGGACGCCGCTGCCGCGCCGAATCCCAGATACGGCACACCGGTCCAGTATCCCACGTTGTGTCTGCAGGGATAACCCTCCTTCGCATAGTTGGAGATCTCATACCGTTCATACCCGGCTTCCTGCAGGACCTCCTTGGTATCCCGGTACATGGCCCGATCCTCTTCCTCCGACGGAAGCCCTGCCCGATTCTCGCTGTACAGCGTGTAAAAAAGCGTGTTTTCCTCGATGATGAGGCTGTAGCAGGAAAGATGCTCAGGCTGTAATTCAAGTACCTTTTTGAGTGTGTTTTTGTGGTCCTGCGCCTTCTGTCCCGGAAGCCCGGACATCAGGTCGATGTTGATGTTCGTAAATCCCGCCTCCCGCGCCGCGCGGTAATTATCCAGAAACTCCCCAAAGGTATGGATGCGCCCCAGTTTTTTCAGAAGCGCGTCATCCGCGGACTGCAGCCCCATGGAAAGCCGATTGATCCCCATGGCGCGGTACGCCCGCATCTTTTCCGGATCCAGCGTGCCCGGATTCGCTTCTATGCTGATCTCCGTATCCTCCGCTACCTCAAAGGTCTCCCGGATACTGTTAAGGACCTCCCCGATTCGTGCAGGTTCCACGGATGACGGTGTCCCGCCGCCGATGAAAATGCTGACGATCCGGTAATTCTCCGGCGTGCCGTATATGCTTTTCCGTGCCGCGCTGCCGTCCAGATCCCCGATTTTACCGAATGCCCTGATTTCCTCATTCAATTCCCTGAAATAACGCGCCTTCTTATCTTCATCGTACGCGCCGGAATAAAAGTCGCAGTACCCGCACTTTTTAACGCAAAACGGAATGTGAACATAGATCTCAGCATTCCTTTTCTTGCTTTCTTCCATAATCACACTCCGTTTTTCAGTTAATCTTCATCCAGTTTTAATACCGACATGAACGCGCTCTGCGGAATTTCCACATTACCGAAGGTCCTCATGCGCTTTTTACCTTCCTTCTGCTTTTCCAGAAGCTTTTTCTTACGGGAAATATCGCCGCCGTAGCACTTGGCCAGGACGTCCTTGCGGACAGCCTTGACGGTTTCACGGGCGATGATCTTGGATCCGATGGCCGCCTGTACCGGAATTTCGAACAGGTGCTTCGGAATTTCATCCTTCAGCTTTTCGCACATGCGGCGGCCGCGGTCATATGCGCTGCCGGCATAGACGATGAAGGAAAGAGCGTCGATCTCCTCCCGGTTAACCAGGATGTCCAGCTTGACAAGCTCCGACTTCACATAGCCCTTCAGTTCATAATCAAAGGAAGCATAACCTCTGGAACGGCTCTTCAGCGCGTCGTAGAAGTCATAAATGATCTCATTCAGCGGAAGCTCATACCGCAGGATCGCACGGTTGGCCTCGATGTATTCGATACTCTGGTAGACACCGCGGCGTTCCTGGCAGAGATCCATGATGGCGCCGATGTAATCGGACGTAACCATGATCTCCGATGAAACGAAGGGCTCTTCCATGTAATCGATCTCCGAAGGATCCGGCATGTTGGTAGGATTCGTCAGCTCCACCACCTCTCCGGTGACCTTGTGGATCTTGTAAACAACGGACGGCGCCGTGGTGACAAGGTCCAGATTGTATTCACGTTCCAGACGTTCCTCGATGATCTCCAGATGGAGAAGGCCCAGGAAACCGCAGCGGAAACCAAAGCCCAGGGCGATGGAGGTCTCCGGCTCAAAGAACAGAGACGCGTCGTTCAGCTTCAGTTTTTCCAGCGCGTCGCGAAGATCCTGATAGTGCGCGCCGTCAGCCGGATAAAGGCCGCAGTATACCATCGGCAGAACCTGCTTATAACCGGGAAGCGCTTCCTTGCAGGGGTTCAGGGCCTCCGTAACGGTATCGCCCACGCGGGTATCCTGCACATTCTTGATGGAAGCCATGATATAGCCGACCATGCCGGCAGACAGACCGTCCGAAGAAGGAATGTACTGACCTGCGCCAAAATAGCCCACTTCCACAACATCCGCTTCCGCGCCGGTCGCCATCATATGGATGCGGGTGCCCGGCTTCACGGAGCCGTTCTTGATGCGGCAGAAAATAATGACGCCTTTATAGGAGTCGTAAATGCTGTCAAAGATCAGTGCCTGAAGCGGCGCCTCCGGATCACCTTCCGGTGCCGGGATCTTTTCCACGATGGCTTCCAGCACCTCCTCAATATTCAGGCCGCGCTTTGCGGAAATACGGGGCGCATCCATGGCCTCGATGCCGATGACATCCTCGATTTCCTGCGCCACCTGATCCGGCATGGCGGACGGCAGGTCGATCTTGTTGATGACCGGGAAAACTTCCAGGTCGTGGTCCAATGCCAGATAAACATTGGCCAGTGTCTGTGCTTCAATGCCCTGTGCCGCGTCAACTACCAGAATGGCACCGTCGCAGGCTGCCAGAGAGCGGCTGACTTCGTAGTTGAAGTCCACGTGCCCGGGAGTATCGATCAGATTGAAAATGTATTCGTTTCCGTCCTGCGCCTGATAGACCGTGCGGACCGCCTGCGCCTTAATGGTTATGCCGCGCTCGCGCTCCAGGTCCATATTGTCCAGCACCTGATCCTGCATCTCACGCTCGGTCAGAAGACCTGTCTTTTCAATGATGCGGTCTGCCAGTGTGGATTTGCCGTGGTCGATGTGCGCAATGATACAGAAATTGCGGATCTTTGTCATGTCCGTTTTTGCCATGGGTATCGTTCCCTTTCCATATGTTCGAAGTCTGTGCTCCGGATCGTAAATGCTTTCGTTACATCGGCAGCTGAACTGCCGGATCTTTCGTTTCATCGGCAGCTGAACTGCCGTATTCTATTATTATACGGTTGAACCGGTTTTTCGTCAATGCCGCGGAGCTCAGACGGTTATCGGCAGCGCTGCGCTTGACGGATATTGAAAGTACTGCTCTTGCCGCTCATTGACTGATTTCATCCACCACACGGTAAAATGTACTCAGCTGGAACGGATAACAGGCATTCAGATCACCGCCGGTAAAGCCGTGCGTCCGGATGCCGTGGCGCGCTGCCAGTTCCTCCGTATAATTTTCAAGGCGCGTCACATAGGCCATGTCCATATCCCATTCGTAATGCGTGACCAGATAATCCATGCTGTGATCCCGGATGCGCACTCCGCTGCTGTCACTGATTAACGTGATCTCAGCCAGTCCGCCCAGCATGCTGATGGTTTCATCCTGCATGGAAATATAGTTTCCCAGCGAATAATAACACAATGCGGTGTTGCCGTTTGCCGCGGTGATCTCACGTACCGGCTCCAGGCAGTGCGGATGTGTTCCGATGATCAGATCGGCACCGTTTTCCGTAAAGAACTGTGCCCATTCCTGCTGAGATGCGTCTTCATGCAGCTGATACTCCGTGCCCCAGTGCGGGAAGACGATCGTAAAGTCCGCTTCCGCTTCCGCGCGCTGCAGTTCGCTACGAATCTGTTCACGGGTTCCATTGACCATCAGATCCAGAAGATACGGACGGTCCCATGCTACGCCGCCGTTGCTGCCATAGGTATAATTCAGCATGGCAATGCGGACTCCGTTCACCTCAACAATATGAAGTTTTTCTTTTTCCTCCGCCGTCTCATGAAGGCCGAGGATCGTGATCTCCGGGTACTTTTTCCAGAAATTCAGCGTGTTCAGCGCCCCGTTCAGGCCCTGATCCATGGTGTGGTTCGTGGCGTTCAGGATCACATTGAAGCCTGCAGCGACTTCAGCGTCACCAAGTTCCGTAAAGACATTGAAGTTGGGATAATTCTGAAGGCCGAGCTGATTTCCGGCCATGGGGACTTCGTTGTTGACGGCGGCCAGATCAGCCTTCTGCACGTCCTTGCGAATGGGGTCAAAAATAAAACTGTAATCGATGCTTCCGTCTGCCTGAAACGCAAGACCGCTGACCGACGGATGCATGAGCATATCTCCGATGGCTGCGATCTTCACGGTCTTGGGCCGCGCTGCCTCCCACGCTTCCTTGGTGCCGGGCTTGATCAGATTGGTCACCGCAACGATCCTGTGCGCTTCTTTTTCTTCAGTTTCTGTGCTATCCGATTCCGTTTCTTCATCCGGCAAACTGTGTACGTTTTCTTCGTCCGACTCGCTGCTTTTCGAATCTTCCTCAATACAGCTGCTTTCAGTCTGCATTTTTGTAATTCCGAACTCCGTAAATGCCCCGCTATCCTCAGCCGTTTCAACACCTTCAAACAGTCCCTGCTCCGGGTGATCCGCCGCTTCCTGCAACGCGCCGGGTCCTTTTTCAGTCATTAAGTCTGAAACATCGCTTGGACGCCGTACCGCGCATCCCGCCGCAATAAGCACTGCGGTTAAGATCAGCGCAAAAAAAGAAAGCCTTGAAAGCCTGTGGAACAGTCCTGCCTCACGCCGTCCGTTCCTGATTTTCTTTATACTGTATTTCATTATGATCCCGCACCTTTTCGCGTCTCCACCTATACATATGGTGTCCTTTCGACACAAGTATACCTAATGTAGCACCAAAATGCGGAAATCGTCAACACTCTTCGTTTTTTCTTGCCAATATATGAACAGTGTGTTATAATTGTTACGTAATAATGACATTTTTACAAAAGGAGGCCCGTATGATTCGCAAAAATACCGGTCCCGCGGCACTTTTTCTGTGTCTTGCCCTATGTATGACAAGCGCCTGCCATTCGGCATCGGACCTTCCCGAAGAGCCGGTGGAACCGGCCGCTTATATTGAAACAGAACCCGCGCCCACGGTGGCGGCATCTAAGATCCGTCCCGGTAAGAACTACGCGGTAAAAAATGAAGCCGATACTGAAGAGATTTCTAAAACGGAAGAGACTAGAGCAGAGCCGGAAACGCCATCGCCCAAGATCGGTCTGACCGCGCTCGCCATGGTTCCCAACTACGTCAATGTCCGCTCCGGTCCTTCTGTCGATGATGAGATCGTCGGTAAGATCTACAATTACTGCGCAGCGGAGATTCAGGATGAAGTCGTCTGTGAAGACGGTAACTGGTATCTGATGACTTCCGGCAACTGTACCGGTTACATCAAATCCGAATATTTCCTGGTGGGTGAGGAAGCAGAAGCCATGCTAAAGGAAGTCGGTGTTCTCATGGGAACCGTTACAGAAGATTATCTTCGTGTACGTTCTGAACCGAACCTGAATGATCCGGACAATGTATTTACCTTCTATGAACGAGGTACAGAAGTTTACATCACCGAGCTTACAGAAGACGGATGGGCTAAGATCGAATCCGATGCTGCCAGTACCGGTTATGTCTATGCAGAGTGTCTGGACTTAAAGACGGTTTTCAAGACTGCGATCACCCTGGAGGAAGAGGAAGAAGCCATCCGCATCCAGCAGGAACGTGAAGAAGCCGCGCGAAAGGCCGAGGAAGAATATCAGGCCGCGCTGAAAGCTCAGCAGGAAGCGGAAGCCGCCGCTGCAGCCGCTGCGGCAGAACAGGCCGCGAAACAGCAAGCTCAACAAGAACAGCAGACTCAGCCCGCCATTCCGGCTGATCCGGGTGCGGCAAGTACCGGCGATGCTGCCGCTGACGCTTTAAGAAACGCAGTCGTCCAGTACGCGCTCCAATATGTCGGAAAGCCTTATGTTCACGGCGGACGCAGCCTGGAGACCGGCACAGACTGTTCCGGCTTCACTTCACTGGTATATCAGCACTTTGGCTATTATCCTTCGTACACTCCTGCCGGACAGGCTGACCAGTATCCGCATGTGGATCTTTCGCGGCTCCAACCGGGTGACCTTCTCTTCTACTCCAACAGTCAGAAGTATCTGGGGCATGTAGCACTGTACATCGGAAACGGACAGATCGTCCACTCCGGTACGGAAGCTACAGGCGTACTCATCAGCAGTGCTTATTACCGCGATCCGCTGTTTGCGGCTCGCGTCATTCCGTAAAGACGTAATGAAGCCCCTGAAAACATGGGAATCTCACAAAAAGACCGATTGATTCTTTTTGAATCAACCGGTCTTTTTCTCAATATGCCGCTGCGATCAGCCCATGATATCGCCGCCATTGACCCCGATGATCTGACCGGTCATGATAAATTCCGAATGCGGGATTTCCGATAAAGTGTCGATTCCTTCCTTCTATGACTGCCTCCCGGTTCCACGCTTCAGAAGATATACCGTCTCCTCAAATTCCTCAAGTGCGTCATAACCGCCCTGAGTGACACGATAGACACCGCGCTGCACCGATTCAAACCAGCCGTAATAATTGGCATAGAGAATGTCACGGGACTTTTTGATTCCGCAGATCTCCGCTACATTTTTGGGGGCGCCCTCGCCGCCAAGCTCAGCCAGCGCATCCAGTACAAGAAGCGCGTCCTCCCGATAACCGGTTACCAGTTTGGTTCCATGAACGCCGCCGATATTGTTTTTCACCTTCCGCCGATGGAACTCCTTCTTCAGCTGCCGCGCTTTCTTCTTACTCCTCCGCTGATAAGCGGAAAGCTCCGCCACTACCGGTTCATTCAATACCGTAACTTCTCCGGTCTTTTCCGATACCGCAATGAGCCCGATGCCAAGCCGCTTCAAAAGGTACAGCTTGTCTTTATACGCATGCGACCGCATGTCCCTGGGCATGAAGGTGCCGATATAGACCGTGTCCGTCAGTTTCTGCCGGAGGGCCGCCTGCTGTACTGCGCGGAAATCAATGTCCTGCTTGAGTTCCACCGCAGCGCCTTCGCCATCCTTCTCCATGTAGAGATCAATTTCCTTGACCTCTCCGTCGCAGACATAGCCCTGTGCTTCAAAATATTCTTTTATCGGGAGAAACAGATCCTTTTCCATACAGAAAAGTATACTCGGATTCTTTTATAAAAACAACAGTGAGCTTTTTATCTTTTCGCTTGCCTCATTTCGGGCTGCAAAAAGCCGGTGCCCGCCATTACTGGCGTTCACCGGCTTCAACTCACCTCAAAAAGGCATAAAAAATGGACGATACAGGACTCGAACCTGTGACCCTTCGCACGTCAAGCGAATGCTCATACCAGCTGAGCTAATCGTCCATTTGCATTACTGCAAGGGATATGATACCATCCCCTGCGGTAAAAATCAAGTGTTTTTTATATTATTTATAATTTGTCAATAACTGCCGGGTTCTTCCGGACCTATGCCCGTCTGCCTTCCCGCGGCTTTCCCGTATTTACCGATCATTAAAAAGTGATCTTCAGCGACTTCCCCGGCCGAAGCAGTGCATCATAATACCCGTTCTATTCCCTGCATACGCCGCACGCCGGGGCATAAAAAAAGCGCCTTTTATGATACGCCCCTTTACCGGACAACCGGTAAAGGGGTGACCTATCAAAGAAGCGCGTTCTTTTTATTTCATCCGATTTTGTACCCAATCACTCCCACAATCTGCGTCCGTATTTCTTAATGACGCTGTACAGAAGTTCGCCCAGGATACCGATGGAAATGAATTCGCCGATGAAGATCGTCAGGAATAAAAACCACATGGCATCCGGTACTTCATACACAAGACGGAGCACAAAAGGAACAATGATCGTATTTGCCATAATGGGCGGAACTGCCGCAAGAAAGCGATTCTTACGGAGTAAATAGGTTCCGCAGGCGCCGATCAGGGTCGCAAGAGAACCAAAGACCACATCCCACAGGGCACAACCCGTAAGCAGGTTGGATAACAGGCATCCCACAAAGAGACCCGGAATCGCTGCCGGCATGAAGCACGGAAGAATGCAGAGTGCTTCTGAAAAACGGACCTGAACCACGCCGGATGAGAGTCCCATCAGGGAACACACATACGTGAGAACAACATACATGGCAGCAATAATACCGCCGATGGCAATGTACTTAACAGACTTATTCAATTTTCAATTCTCCTTTAGTTTTGTTTTAAGTGAGGAAGGTCTCGAACTCACTTTATTACGGTTCGTTCGGCGATCGTCCTTTTACAGCGAGGCAATCACTCCGCGTGACTGCTTACTGCTGTCGGATCCATTCAACCGTTTTACGAACCCCTTCTTCAAACGAATACTCCGGTTCAAACCCGGTATCTTCCACCAGATTGGAGATATCCGCTTCGAGATGCATGACCTGATTCGGATAATACGGAATTCCTCCAAAGGAAAGCTCCCGCTCCGGACACACGATGTCACGCATGGTTTCAATGTAGCTTCTTAACGTGCGCGTTTTCCCGGTACCCGCTACATAAACAGCACCATCGCGCCCTTTCTCTGCCGCAAGGACAAAGATTCGCGCCAGATCACCGGTATAAATATAATCCCAGATCTGGTCGCCTCTTGTGAACTGCCTTTCTTCGCCATTCAGAAAGGCTTTGAGTGTACCCATGACCATGGTACGATCGGCATCGCCGGGGCCAAAGGAACTGACGATCCGCACCCAGACGTGACGAATGCCCTTTTCCTTGCAGAGTGCGCGGCTCTTGAGGCCTGCCTCCAGTTTGGCAATACCGTATTCATTGTCCGGATGACAGGGGAGATCCGGGGAAAGGATTCCCTCCACATGCCCGAACTCGCTCTGTGAGCCTGCGCCCACAAATACGGAACACCCCAGCGTTTCCGCCAGTTCTGCCGCATCCAGAGTGTACTGCACATTCTTCTGCTGCTCTTCCCGATCCAGACGGGACGCACCATAAGTGCCTGTCCAGCCAAAGTGGTAGAAAGCCTCAAAATCGTGCGGCAGTGATGACAGCTTTTTAAGCTCGTGAAGCTCACATTCCACGACGGTGACCCCCGGAATACCGCGTACATTGTCCGCACGGGATGAACCCGGACGAATCACCGCAGTGACTTCAACGCCCTGTCTGCAAAGCTCGCGAATCAATGCGGATCCCACACCGCCCGTCGGGCCGGTAATGACCGCCTTCTTCATCACATGATCTCCGGCAGCATCGGAATCAGCATGATCTTTTCCAGCTCCTCACGGGGAAGGAACGGGGCCAGATCTTCTAACGGCGGTGACACCAGTTTTCCGTCGGGGAATTTCTTGGTGGCACTCTTGGGCTCAAACTTCTGCTCGCTGTCCACAAAAATCTCACAAAGAGCATAGCCTTCGTGTTTCAGGACATCGTCGAGGACGGACATTTCGCTGTTTTTATGAATGGCAAAATACGGAATGCCGTACGCCCAGGATATCTTCTCCATGGACGGGAAGCTTAAATCCTTCGTTTCCGGACCGACACCCACGTTGGAAAGTTCCGGGAACAGATTGTTCTGCGTCTGGCGCATGGAATGGTAACCGCTGTTGTTGATCACAAAGATCTTGATGGGCAGCTTGTGATGGACGATGGTCTGCAGTTCCTGCAGATTCATCTGAATGCTGCCGTCACCGGAAAGACAGATGGTTTCCTTCCCGCCTTCCGCAAAGCACGCGCCCACGGATGCCGGCAGGTCATAGCCCATGGATGCCGCTCCGCTGTTGATGATGAACCGCTGGCCTTTCTTCATGACACAGGCATGGCTTCCCACAACACAGGCACTGCCGTTGCCGGTCACAATGAGCTGCCCTTCCGGAAGTCGTCTGGAAAGTTCCTTCATGAAGCAGTATACATTGGCCATCGGAGCTTCCGCGTAATGCTTTTCCTGCACAACGGGGTAGTCTCTCTTCCAGCCGGCACAGCGGCCGGTCCAGTCGGTCTTTTCATCAAGCGGCGCTCTCTTCAGCGCGGCATTCAGTTTCCGCAGGAATTCACCGGCATCGGCACAGACGGGCAGTTCCACATGAATGGACGGCTTTTCCAGCTCTGCACGGTCAATGTCCACCATGACCACATAGGACTCGCGCGCCCACTTGGTCTTGTCGTAACCGACCTGGCGTACGCCAAGGCGGCTTCCAACAGAAAGAAGCAGATCACTGTTCTGAACCGCCCAGTTGCCGGGACGGTCCCCCATGAGTCCGGCGCGTCCGCAGTACAGCGGATGCTCGTCATAGATGAGGTCGATGGAATCCCAGCCGGTCACGACCGGAATGTGCAGTGCTTCCACTGCCTCCATGAATTCCGCGTGGCATCCGGCAATGCGGATACCGTTTCCGGCATTGAATACCGGACGCTTGGCCTGACGGATCTTTTCCACCAGTTCGTCCATGAAAGCGTCTGTGAGTTCGGTACGGTCCGCTCTCTCTTCCGTTTCATCCGGCGTGAAGCCGTAGAGGTCACTTTCCTCTATCAGCGCACTCTGGATATCCAGCGGTACATCGAGCCAAACCGGACCCGGGCGTCCTGTTTTTGCCAGATACAGCGCCTTCTCGACATGATAGCGGACGGACTTGGGGTCATTTATCATCACTGCGTATTTGGTCATGGCGTCTACGCAGCGAGTGATGTCATACTCCTGGTCGCCCAGTGCACGCACGCGGCTTCCGTTTGCACGGGAGGTCGTGGCATAGCGCACCTGACCGGAGATGATCAGCATGGGAATACTGTCCAGCCATGCGCCGAGGACGCCGGTCAGCGTATTGGTGCCGCCGGGACCTGTGGTGCAGCAGACGAGCGGAAGTTCGTTGTGAATACGGACATAGGCCTCTGCGGCGATGGCCGCAGCCTGCTCGTGCTGAACAAAAATATTGGTCAGTCCCTCCTGATGGCCGAATGCCACGTTCATGTACATGGCGCCGCCGCCCGGGACTGTGAAATTATATCGGATACCCTGTTTTACCAGGAAATCCGCCAACCATTCGGAAATGCGTACTTTCATGGTGTTCCTTTCGCACTTTTTGAAAACTCGAAATGTACCGTTTCTTGCAGTTTTGTTGATGCTGTGCTGTTTTATTCGATATTCCGGCCGTCACCCATTGGAATCCTCTGAGCTTTTATCATCGGTTTTCACCGGAGTCCATTTGCCCACGCGCTCTTCTTCTATGACGAGCGGGCGATGCATCGACCGGGTATTGATGCTCAGAATATATTCACCCATGATACCGATGAACAGAAGCTGCAGGCAGCCCAGCATGCACATAATGATGATGAGCGGAGCCATGCCGGCCTGGAACTCGTACCAGTTCACCAGTTTTTTGATGAAGAATACAACAGCCGTCACGAAGCTGACAAAGGCGCCAAAGAACCCGGTAAAGGTTGCCAGCCGGAGGCCGATCTTCGTGTAGGAAGTGAAGCTCAGCATGGCACCGTCATACAGTGTGTACCAGTTGTTGCTGCTTTTGCCGCCTGCGCGAAGCGCCTGTGTGAATTCGATGTCCTTTCTGCGGAAGCCCAGCTCGGCAACCACGCCGCGAAGGAACGGAGTCGGATCATCCAGTGTTTTCATGACTTCAATGAACTTGCGGTCAAAAAGACCAAATCCGCTGAACTGCTCGATCATCTCCACCTGGGAGAATTTCTTGATGAGCTTGTAATAAACGCTTCTCAGGAAATAGATAAACTTATTCTCCTGGCTGGTGGTTTTGATGCCGCAGACGATCTTATAACCCTCTTCCCATGCATGCACAAACTCACGGATCATCTCTACCGGCTCCTGGAAATCGCAGGCCATGAGGACGGCACAGTCGCCGGTTGCCTGCATGACGCCGTAATACGGAGAGTTGAACTGACCGAAGTTCTTGGCATTGAAAATACCTTTGATGTGATCGTTGGAGGCTGCCAGTACGCGAATGATGTCGCGGGTGCGGTCCTTGGAATCATTGTCGATGAAAATGATTTCATAATCACATTCCGGAATATAGGTTTCAAACTCATGAATAATGGCCTTGCTCATAGCTTCAACATTTTCTTCTTCGTTGAAGCAGGGAACAACGACACTGACTTTTTTCATAAAAATCTCCATTCCGCCGCCTTAGGCTGGCGGCACAAATAGTAATGAA
>CAMGCK010000015.1 GCA_946040795.1 uncultured Lachnospiraceae bacterium | reverse complement strand
AAACAGTATGTTTTAATCTGATGCACGAAGCCTCAACTAAAGTTCCGTTCTACAATCTTCAATATTTGCAAATCAAGGACACTTTTTATGAGTTTATGCAGGAGAGGATGCCTCAATGCACACTGAAGAAAATATCTCCATATGTCGGGAACGGCCAAAATTCCTTTGCCGTCATGGTCTCCGCCTCATCCGCAGCCTTGCGAAGCTCCGCCATTAACGGCAGGATCTCATCACGGATCAGCGTTGCGGCCTTCAGATAGCTGCTGTGCAGCGCATAGGACTCATCCAGCTTCACAAGCATCTCTTCCGTCTTTTCATCCATCACCCTCATACATTCAGACAGACGGGTGATGACCTTCTCTTCATATTTCGTGCTGATGGCATCGGACACGCGCTTCTTCTTTTCCATACCATCGGCCAGCATGATCACATACTTCTCAACGGCCGGCAGAATACGCTTGCGGGTCAGGGTGACCATCGTCCGCGCTTCAATTTCCACAGTCTTCGTATAATTTTCCAGACGAACTTCCACGCGGGACTTCAGCTCATTTTCACTGAAGACCTTCATATCCGTCAGCATCTTCACATTCTTCTCATCCAACATGTGGGGCAGCGCATCCGGGGTGGTCTTGTAATTAGACAGACCGCGGACTTCCACAGCCTCCTTCAGCCAGGCCTCGTCATAACCGTTATCATTGAAGATGATGCGCTTATGATCGTGAATGGTACGCTTGATGATTTCATGCAGCGCAGCATCAAAATCGGATGCCTGCTCCAGTTCATCGGCAAAATCCTTCAGCACTGCGGCAACCGCTGCATTAAGCATGATATTCGCGCAGGCGATGGAATTGGAGGAACCCACAGAACGGAATTCAAACTTATTGCCGGTAAACGCGAACGGAGACGTACGATTGCGGTCCGTCGTGTCCTTCTGGAAACGCGGCAGTGCATGCACGCCAAGTTTCAGCGTAGTCTTCTCAGCCGCATTGTAAGCCTGATCATTTTCAATACTCTCCAGGATGGAGGTCAGCTCAGAGCCCAGGAACATGGACATGACAGCCGGCGGCGCTTCACTGGCGCCCAGGCGGTAGTCGTTGCTGGCTGCGGCAACGGAAATACGAAGAAGATCCTGGTATTCATTGACCGCACGGATCACTGCAACAAAGAATAACAGGAAACGGGCATTCTGCGCCGGTGTCTCACCCGGAGACAGCAGATTCTGGCCGGTATCGGTGGCGATGGACCAGTTGTTATGCTTACCGGAACCACTGACACCTTCAAAAGGCTTCTCGTGAAGCAGGCATACCAGGTCGTGCTCCTCTGCGATTTTCTGCATCATTTCCATGACCAGCTGATTCTGGTCTGTGGCCATGCTGGCGGTGCTGTAAATGCAGGCAAGCTCATGCTGGCCGGGAGCCACTTCATTGTGCTCGGTCTTTGCAAGGATACCCAGGCGCCAAAGCTCACGGTTCAGATCCTTCATGAAGGCCTGCACACGCGGCGGGATGACGCCAAAGTAGTGGTCATCCATTTCCTCGCCCTTGGACGGCCGCGCGCCAAAAAGCGTGCGGCCGGTGTAAACCAGGTCCTTGCGCTTTAAGAACATGTCCTTGTCGATCAGGAAGTACTCCTGCTCTGCGCCGACGGATGCGGTGACACGCTTGACATCGTCATTTCCGAACAGCTTCATGATGCGGAGCGCCTGTTTGTTCAAAGACTCCATGGAACGAAGAAGCGGTGTCTTCTGATCCAGGGCATCTCCGTTGAAGGAACAGAATGCGGTCGGGATGCACAGGGTGCCGTCCTTAATGAACGCATAAGAAGTTGCGTCCCATACAGTATAGCCGCGGGCTTCAAAGGTTGCGCGGAGACCGCCGGACGGGAAGGATGAAGCATCGGGCTCACCCTGAATGAGTTCCTTTCCGGAAAACTCCAACAGAACGCCGCCGTTTTTACCGGGTTCCACAAAACTGTCGTGCTTTTCAGCGGTAACGCCGGTCATCGGCTGGAACCAGTGAGTATAATGAGTTGCCCCCTTTTCCAGCGCCCAGTCACGCATGGCGGAAGCCACTGCGTTTGCGACACGCAGATCCAGACGATGTCCTTCCGCCGTGGTACGGTGAATGGCTGCGTAAACTTCCGGAATGAGACGCTTCTGCATCTCGCGGTCGTCAAAAACCATTTCACCGAAATAATTATTGATCTGATTCATTTTTCTCCCTCTATCAGGGAGGACTTACAGTGTTGATTCACACAAAATGCAGTCCTACCTCTGCGTTGTGTAGTGTGGTTTATCCGTTCACATCGGAAAGATCGAAATCGCGGGATTCCAGCATGGAGAGATCCGCTTCCGGTTCCGCAACCACTCTGCGGGACTGGTTCAGGATCGCGTCCTCGATCTTGTTGCGCACCAGACGGCCGTTTCCGGCGGTGTCCGGGCGAATCATCTGTACCGTTTCAAAATACTTGAGAAGCGGTGCCAGTGCGCCTTCATCGATCTGATAGCCCTTGGACTTCGCGGTGATCTTCGCTATTTCAAGAAGCTCCTCACCGGTATAGTTCGGGAAATCGATGATATTGGGGAAACGGCTCTTCAGACCGGAGTTCGCGGTCAGGAATTCCGCCATTTCATTGGAGTATCCGGCCAGAATAACGATCAGGTTGTCACGGTTGTCTTCAATACCCTTTACCAGCGTATCGATGGCTTCCAGACCGAAAGAGTCATCCTTGCCGCGGTACAGGCTGTACGCCTCATCAATAAACAATACACCGCCGATGGCCGAATTCAGCACCTGCGTGGTCAGCGGTGCGGTGTGACCGACATACCTTCCTACCAGATCTGCGCGGGTCACTTCCACAAGCTGGCCTCCGGAGAGAACACCGATGGCCTTTAAATAACGGCTGATGATACGGGCGATGGTCGTCTTGCCTGTACCGGGTGAACCTGTGAAAATCATGTGCTTGTTGACCTCGCCGGCCTTCAGGCCCTGCTCCCGTCTTCTCTTCTGCACACTGTAATATTCTTCCAGGCTGTACACATATTTTTTGATCTCCGTCAGACCGACGATGTTTTCCAGTTCCGCTTTGACCTGTTCCAGCGCGCCGGTATAGCCGCCGGGCAGCTGATCCAGAAGATCGGTCTCTTCTCCTGCCACGGCTGCAATCACGCGGCCGTCGCGGATGGAAAGCTCCGCTTCCGCGTCCATGTCATAATCGTTCTCCAGACGGAGTCCTGCCAGCGCTTTCAGCATCTTCACATAAAAGTTCAGCATGCCTGCCAGGCCGGCGCCTTTTCCGGTCATGGACACCGCAGCGTCCTGAACACCGGCTTCATCTCCGGTCAGAATAAAGCGAAGCTCGGTCTGAACCTTCTGCTTCAATTCGTTCCACTTGACTGCGGAGATCTTCTTGTAACTTTCCTCATCCAGTTTGTCTGTGGCGGCGATGTCACCAAGTGCGTTGACAAAGGGCGCGCCCAGGGCGCTGGCAAGACCATCGGCGCCTTTTAAACTGATCATGACAAGATACTTGTCCGCCGCGCTGAAGGAGGAAATGGCCTCGCTCGCAAAGGAGTTCGGAACACTGATCAGCTGGCCGTTCTGCAGCACATAGCGTGAGGACAGACGGCAGGAGCCGGTAGTAAAAAGCTCACTCACATAAGCCAGATAGGAAATGTGGCAGGCTTCATAATTTTCGAATAACAGAATGTCTGCTTTGGACTGCAGCGCAGAATAAAGGTCCTGCAGGAAAACATTATCGTTACCCGCAGCCGTATACAGGGACAGATCGATGACTGCGATCTTATCCGAACGCAGCACACCGCGCACATAAAGCTCCGATGCCATGGCATTCAGGGCAGCATGACGGCCGGTATCCTCCGGGCCATGCACAAAGATCGTATTCTTTGCGTGCCCGTCCTCTTCCTTCAGCACATACGGGCGCTTGAAAGCCACGGTCAGTTTTTTCAGGAAAGCGTCCTGACCGAAGATCACGCGCTTCAGCGCATCCTCCACGCCGCGGAAGTTTTCAGCAGTCGCTGCCGGAAGGACCGGCTTTTCAGGCGCGGCCGCCGTCTGACGGCCCGTGCCCTCACTGCTCTTCTTTTCACGAGCGCCCACACCGAAATCATTTTTCAGATTCTGATTGAGTGCGGCGATCTGAGCGTCCAGATCATCGGCGTTTTTCTGCAGGATCGCATTCAGATCCGCAAAGGGATCCTTCTCTTTGGATGCGGCCGGCTTCTTCCGGTCGTCCATTAAACTGCTGATAGTATCCTCAATGTGTTCTGCCGCTTCAAAATCATAGATGGAACTCTGCATGCCCTTTCCGGACACGATGACCAGATTTTCCATCAGCGTACCGCCGTGCTTTTTCTGACGTTTTCTTGCTTCATCGATCTCTTCGGCCGTATAATGCGACTGCTTTGCGCCGAAGATGTCATTCATCATGTTTTCGAATTTGTCCATGTTATTTTGCAGTATCTTTTCTTAAGGTATACTTCATGACTGCGGTGCATGCCAGGTCACCCAGAACATTGACACAGGTTGCGCCCATGTCGGCCAGGGTATTGACTGCGATGTAAACACCGAGGATGGTGCTGACCGGAAGGCCGGCAATCGGAGCCAGTGCCGCAAATGCAGCGATTGCACCGCCGGGAACGCCCGGAGTACCGATGCTTAAAAGTACATTGCTTGCCAGGATCACGATCATCGTGCCGGTTGAAAGCGGAACACCGCAGGCAGACGCAAAGAAAGTGATCATGAAGCTCATGACGATGGATACAGCGTCCATGTTGATGGTTGCGCCAAGCGGAAGGGTCAGGGAAGAGATTTCTTCCGGAACTTCCAGATTCTCAGTTGCGCACTTCATGGAAAGCGGAATGGTTGCGCTGGATGAGCAGGTACCAAACGCATTCAGTGCAGCCGGAGCAACGCCCTTGAAGAACTTGATCGGGCTCATCTTGCCGATGAACTTGACCATGCCGCCGTAGATCAGAATTGCGTACAGTGCATAGGTGATGTAAAGAGCCAGCATGACCTGACCAAGCTCCAGCATGGTGGAAACACCGTTGGAGTACATAACGGTCGCGATGCAGCAGAAAACACCCACCGGAGTGCACATCATGACCTTGCTGACAACAAGGATGGAGATATCATTGACCGCGCCGCAAAGATCAACGACGGGCTTTGCCTTTTCCTTTAAGGTGAGGCATGCCAGACCGATGATGACTGCGAATGCCAGGACCTGAAGCATGTTGCCTTCCACGAAGGAAACGATCGGGTTTGCCGGAAGGATGGTCGTCACAGTATCCAGAAGGCCGCCGAAGGTGGCTGCTTCCACTTCCGCGCCGGTTGCAACAATGCTTGCGCCTTCACCGAGGTGCAGGATCTTGGGAAGTACAAGACCCAGGAAGGATGCAAAGAAGGTGGTGCCAACGTACCACAGAAGGGCGTGAAGGCCGATCTTACCGGTCTTCGCAATGTTGCCGATGCCCACAATGCCCATGACCAGGCTGCAGAAGACCAGCGGATAGATCATCATACGAAGAGCTGCCATGTAGATGGCTGCAACTACGCTGAGCGGAGTGTATAAGAAATCAGGCATGACGATACCGACAACGATGCCGAGTGCCAGGCCGATCACGATCCAAAGTGTGACGTTGTACTTAAATTTCCTCTTTTCTTTCATAACAGTACCTGCCTTATGTAGTTTTCAGGCTCAGACCCACTAAGCCGCATAACATAGAATAACAGGAAATAAAGGAAATATCAAGAGATATGAGTTTTGCGCATGGAAAAAAGGACCCGCTTCCGAGTCCTTTTTGGTCTGTGAACCGAATGTTCCGATATCACTTGTGATTTCCCAGTGTAATGGCTTCCGCTTTGAAGTTCTCCACATGCCCGGTCTTCTCATAAAAGTGAATTGCCTCCTCCATGATGCCCTTCTGCGTGTACCAGGGATCATCCGCCTGAAGCGGCAGATAAACATATTCCCTGCGGCATCCAGCCTTATAGATCGCGGTGATGAGTTCCACGGTCTTTCTGCCGTCTTCACCGATGATCATCGGGCGGGTGCCGTTTTCAAGCGCGGTGTAAAAATCATCGATTTCTCCGGTGTGGCCGGTATAGGTCAGATCCGGTATGGAAGCATACAAGGTATTCAGCCTTTTCCGGATAAATATCGCAGAGCGCGACGATCTTCACGCGTTCCGGAAACGTAAGCAGGCCCGGGATGTGCGCGTGGCAGATATTGCCGGTACCTACTACTGCTGCATGGATCATAATTCTCTCCTTTTCTGCCCCTTCAGGCCAGTTTTTCCGCCTTCATTTCCGCAATGACACAAAGCTCCGCCGCCTTCAGACAATGCGCCTGCGTCATGGCTTTTTCCGTCCGGTTGATGCAGTCCAGGATCAGCTCGCCAAAGAAGGGGAATCCCACCTGTCCGGTCACGTCAAAATGGTGCTCACCGGTTTTATCCACCAGGAAGACATGGTTGGCTGTGCCGTCATTCGTACCCACGTTGATGTACTTCCGAAGTTCGATGTAGCCGTCGGTACCCAGGATAAAGGTGCGGCCATCGCCCCAGGTGCCCAAACCGTCCGGCGTAAACCAGTCCACACGGAAATACATGGACGTGCCGTTTGCTCCCTTCAGCATGCAGTCGCCAAAGTCGTCCAGCTCCGGATGATCCGGATGCGCATAGTTCGCGATCTGGCTCCGCTCCACCGTCGCATCTTCCACATCGCAGTAGAACAGGAACTGCTCGATCTGATGACTGCCGATGTCACACAGAATACCGCCGTATTTGTCCTTTTCATAGAACCAGTCGGGGCGGGAGCCCGGCGTCTCGCGGTGCGGTCCCATGCCGATGACCTGCAGCACTTTTCCGATGGCGCCTTCCTTGATCAGCTGCCCCGCATAGACCGCCGCCTCCACGTGCAGACGCTCGCTGAAATAGCACATGTACTTCTTTCCCGTCTCTTCAATGGTCTTTTTGACGTCCGCCAGCTGCTCCAGTGTGGTAAGCGGTGCTTTGTCCGTAAAATAATCCTTGCCGGCCTTCATCGCGCGGATACCAAGAGCCGCGCGCTCGGAGGTTACAGCCGCACCCGCCACCATTTTCACTTCGGGATCCCCGAAGATCTCCTCTTCTGATGCCGCCGCCTTTACCCCGGGATAGGTTTCCAGAAAACGCTTTACCTTTTCCGGATCCGGGTCATATACCCATTTTAACGTTGCGCCGGCCTCCATCAGGCCGTTGCACATGCCGTAAATGTGGCCGTGATCCAGACCGATAGCCGCGAAAACAAATTCACCGGGTGCCACAACAGGCATCGGTTTTCCCTTGGGTGCGTGATTCATTCCGTCTTTTGAAAGTGCCATGCTTCCTCCTGCCGATGGGCGCATCCGCCCACAGTCTGTATTTCTGCTCCTATCATACCATTTCACACACGATTTTCAATAGGAGGCTTTTGTCCTCTGTGTTTCTCAATAAAACATTATTCTTTTGTTTGTAAAATCATTCGGAATGTGATATTCTATGGAAAGTGCGCGCTTTACGCGCCATAGATCATGAGGTAGGCATGAAATCATTAAAGAAGAATAAAAGTACCACTCTGGACCTGACAGAAGGTTCCATCATAAAGGGCATTATGTCCTTTGCCATTCCGCTTTTCATCGGCCAGCTTTTACAGCAGATGTACAATCTGGCGGATGCCTGGGTCGTCGGCAACTACGCGGACAATGCCGCATTCGCCGCGGTCAGTTCCTCCGGCAATGTACTCTGGCTCATCACCGGCTTCTGCAGCGGCCTTGCAACCGGCGGCGGCGTCATCATCTCCAAATACTTCGGCGCAAAGGATCCCGAAAATGTATCCCGCGCCGTTCACACCAATGTGCTGATGGGTCTCATTGCTTCCGTACTGTCAACCGTTGTCAGTCTGATCCTGACGCCCTTCTTACTGGGCTGGATGAAGATCCCGGACAGCGTGCTCCCGTCATCCCGCACCTATTTCACCATCTATTTTGCCGGCATCACCACCGTCATCATGTACAACATCTTCATGTCCATCATGCGTGCGCTGGGTGACAGTGTCCGTCCGCTCTACTATCTGGCGGTCTCCTCCGTCCTGAATGTGGTGCTGGACCTGATCCTGGTGGCCGGCTTTCATACCGGCGTGGCAGGCGCTGCGCTGGCCACCGTTTTCTCTCAGGGTGTGGCTGCACTGATGTGCCTCATTCGTATGATGAAAGCGGACGATGAATCTCACATTGAACTGAAGAAGCTGAAATACCACGCCTCCATCATGCGCGATGTCATGTATCAGGGGCTTCCCACGGCCATCCAGGGTTCCGTCATCAGCATCGGCAACATGGTCATTCAGGCCAATATCAATTCCTTCGGCGCGTATGCCATGTCCGGTCAGGGTGCTTACGCGAAGATCGAAGGCTTTGCGTTCCTGCCGGTCACCTGCATGGCGATGACGCTGCCCACCTTTGTCAGCCAGAACCTGGGCGCAGGTAAGCTGAAACGTGCAAAAAGCGGCAGCTACATCGGACTTGTGATCGGTGTACTGACCGCCGAATTCATCGGCGTGCTGGTCCATTTCTTTGCGCCGGCCCTTCTGGGGCTGTTCATCAGCAGTGAAGAAGCCATTGCCTACGGTATGCGTAACGCCGCGATCCAGCCGCTCTTCTATTTTGTGTTAAGCTTCTCCCATGTGGCTGCCGGTGTGCTGCGCGGTTATCAGAAAGCCGTCATCCCGATGTTCGCCATGCTGGCCTGCTGGTGCGTCATCCGTATCATTTACGTAACGGTGACGCTGCATTTCATCCCGGTGTACGATGTTATCGCCTGGGCTTATCCGCTGACATGGACGCTGACGACGATCATCTTTATTGTATCGCTCATTAAAACGTTCCGGGAATACAGGGAACAATCCGCGTCTTCTCCGAACGTGTGATTCAGAGGATGCTGCCGGAAATTGAATATACAAGTATATATACTGACATTCATCTACGCCCCCTTAACACCTCATATTATTAACATAACGAATGTAGCGGTTTTACACTCATTCTTTAAAGCTCATAGCATGCCATAGAGTTACACAATTTTATCCAAATCGTCAATATAAATAATCATTTTTATGTTATTTGTTTGTATTGTTTACATTTCGGAATCACAAATTTAAGAAAACAGCCCCCGACATTAGCGGGGGTGTTCGTAAGACAGTTAAATAGAAGTGCGCTCTTTATCAGTTCGACAGATTGCAATTTATCGCTTGATTTCTCGAATCATAGAATACTCATTTAGTAGTGTTCCATCTTTCAAACGAATTGCATTGGGCTTGACACCTGTGATTCTGAATCCCATTTTTTCATACAAAGCTCGTGCACGGCTATTTCCCTCTACAAAATCAAGTTCGATTTGAATTAAGTTCGGGTTTTCCTCTGCAATACGGATTAGCTCTTGGAACAGTCTTGTTCCGATCCCTTGATTCCAATATTCTTTTAATAATGCGATTGCAACATTTGCTCGATGCCTTGTTTTTATTCCTTTGTCCCATGTGATTTGGCAACTTCCAGCAACTTTTCCCTCAACCAAACATACAAGCATAGCTTCGTTGTCAGATTTGTTTACTCTATCAAACAATGCCTTTTCGCCTTCTACTGTATATTTGCTGCACTCCTCAGGATAGCGTAAAATGAAGTCCGTTTCACCTGCTGAAATATAGAGATACTCTAACATCCCTTGAATATCTTCATCCTTCGGACTACGAATCAATGCATTCCTTCCATCCTTGAGTTTATATTCGATGTCTTTAATAACCATAATTTCCCTTCTCAAATTCCAGATTATCGGTCTGTCTAACCATATCATACGGCTTCAACATATGTAAGAACAGTCCCGGCAGACATTACTGCCGGGACTGAAACTGTTCTACGAGCCCCCTACATTCATGCCGGGACCGTTTTCTTATATTTGTAAATTACTGCAGCTTATGGATCCAGCCGTAAGTATCTTCGATCTTACCCCACTGGATACCGGTCATGGTATCGTACAGATGCTGGGTAACTTCACCGATCTTGTTATTGTTAACGGTGTACTTGCGGCCCTTGTACATCAGCTCGCCGATGGGTGAAACAACGGCTGCAGTACCGGTACCCCATGCTTCTTCCAGGGTGCCGTTTGCCATGGCCTCGTCCAGCTCATCCACGCTGATTCTGCGCTCACTTACCTTGTAGCCTTCCTTGCGAAGGATCTCCAGGCAGGACTTTCTGGTGATACCCGGAAGAATGGAACCGGACAGCATCGGAGTCACAACTTCGCCTGCGATCTTGAACATGACGTTCATGGCGCCGACTTCCTCGATGTACTTCTGCTCAACACCATCGAGCCACAGTACCTGTGAGTAGCCCTGCTTCTCAGCACGCTCGCCGGCACGATTGGATGCTGCGTAGTTACCGCCGCACTTTGCTTCACCGGTACCGCCGCGGACCGCGCGGACATCCTGGTCTTCGATCATGATCTTGACCGGGTTCAGGCCTTCCTTATAGTAAGTACCAACCGGTGAAAGGATGATCATGAAGGTTGCATGATGTACTGCATGTACGCCGAGAGTCTCATCGTTACCGAACATGAAAGGACGGATGTAAAGAGAGGTTGCCGGCTCAGACGGCGTCCAATCCTTTTCCATGCCGACAAAGGTGTCCAGAATTTCCATGAACATGTCTTCCGGAATGGTGGGCAGGCAGAGACGCTCTGCGGAATTGTTCATTCTCTTAATATTTTCAATGGGACGGAACAGCTGAACTTCGCCGCTTTCCGTTCTGTAAGCCTTCAGACCTTCAAAGATCTCAGAGCCGTAATGCAGTGCGGTGCAGGCCGGATGAAGGGCGATGGGCCCAAACGGGACGATGCGCGCATCGTGCCAGCCTTCATCGGAAGACCAGTCCATCAGGAACATATGGTCCGTAAATACCTTGCCGAAGCCGAGCTGGTCAGCCGGAGTCTTCTCCTTAAGATGTGCAGCCTTAGTGATAGAAATGTTCATGTTTTTCTCCTCCTCTTATTATCTGATTTCATTCAGATTATAAGGTGTCGTCTGGTACACGAAGTAGTTCAGCCAGTTCGAATAGAGCAGATTGGCTGTGGACCGCCAGGTCACCATGGGCGCCTTAGTATCATCGTCATTGGGATAATAGTTCTTGGGCACTTCAATGGGAAGTCCCGCGTTCTTGTCACGCAGATATTCTTTTTCCAGCGTGCGGGGATCGTACTCGGAATGACCGGTGATGAAGATCTGCTTGCCGTTTTCCGTGGACATGATGGAAACACCGGCATCCTCGGATACTGCGAGTACCTTGATCTCCGGTACCTTTTCCACATCGGACAGAAGAACGGTCGTGTGTCTGGAATGCGGCATCATGAAGACTTCATCAAAACCGCGGCACAGAATGGAACTCTTGCGGATCACCTCATGTGGGAACACTCCAAAGAGTTTCTTTTCAAGCGGGCGTTTCTGAATACCGAAATGATAATACAATCCGGCCTGCGCGCCCCAGCAGATATGGAATGTGCTGTGGACATGCGTCTTGGTCCACTCCATGATCTCACAAAGTTCATCCCAGTAAGCGACTTCTTCAAAATCCATCTGCTCCACCGGTGCACCGGTAATGATCATGCCGTCAAATTTACGGTCGCGGATCTCATCAAAAGTCTTGTAAAATTTCAGAAGATGCTCCTCTGAAACATTTTTTGCGTGATAAGTCGCTGTCTGGATCAGTTCCGTTTCCACCTGAAGCGGCGTGTTGCTGATCAGGCGGAGAAGCTGGGTCTCCGTATCCACCTTGGTGGGCATCAGATTCAGGATCGCGATCTGAAGCGGGCGGATCTCCTGGCTCGTGGCCCGGAATTCATCCATGACAAATATGTTTTCTTCCGTGAGAGTCTGTCGTGCCGGCAGATCATTCGGAATCTTGATCGGCATACATACACCTCCCTTAGTTCCTTTCATATTAAGATAATATAATACCACAATCCTTTTTGCGAAGTCAACCACCGCGTCGATCACACAGGAGTTTTTATCCGATCATACTGCAAAATCCCCCTAATACAAGAAGGCCATCCGGACACCCGGATGGCCTTCTTGTTGTTATAATGATGTAACTGCAGACGCACTCCTCTGCCACTTTCCTCGCAGCTTTTTTTGCTGCGCTGCAGCTATTCGCCGCACCGCAAAATCAATCGCGCCGCAAAGCTTCGATCGGATTCAGCCGCGCCGCCTTCACCGCCGGGATCAGTCCGAACACGATGCCGATCACCATGGAGAACACCACTGCGATCACGCAGGACGGAACACTGATGGCCGCCGGCGTACCGATGACATTGGACAGAAGCTTTGCCAGTCCGATACCGCTTAAAACGCCCAGCAGACCTCCCAGACTGGTCAGTACTGCCGCTTCCGTCAGGAACTGTCCGAGGATGCGGCGTTTCTTTGCGCCGATGGCCTTCTTCAGACCAATTTCACGCGTACGCTCAGACACGGATACCAGCATGATATTCATGACACCGATGCCGCCTACCAGAAGCGAAATTCCCGCGATCCAGATCAGCTGCTGGCTGGTGGACTGGGACAGGGCCTGCAGTTCCGATGCCTGCTCCAGCAGATTATCGGCCTTATACTGATACTGACTTCCCGTGATGACAGCCCCGGTAAGATAATTCGCCGCGGCATCGCCCACAGTCGTCATTTCATCTGTACTGCTTGCCTTCACCACCACCGTCCGCGGCTCGTCATACTTATAGCAGACAGACCAGGTATCGATGGGCATGAACACTGTTCCGCCTGAAGAATCAGTATACGTATAATAATCATTGACACTGTTGATGACCACATTGCTTTTAGAGGTATTTTCAACCACGCCCACGACCGTGAACGGTTCCCCCATGAATTCCATGATCGCGCCCAGAGGATCCGCGCCGTCAAACACGGAACGCATGGCCTTGGTGTCAATAATGACCACCTTTTTATGTTGCTTAAAGTCATCATCCACAAACATGCGGCCGTAATTCAGCCGATACCCCTGCACAGAAAAATAATTCCGGTCGATACCGTTGATGCCGCCTTCAAAGGCGGTATTTTTGTAATAAACACCGTTTGCCCAGCTGCGGCTCACATAGGAGGAAGCAGCATCTAAGTTTTCAATTTCCAGCAGGCCTTCGATGACCTCATCGTCAACCACGCCAACCCCTTCCGGCCGCGGACCGTACTCAAGATCCACATAACTGTCGTTCGTGCTCTTGATCGTTACGGTAACCACATTGTTTCCGGAACCGATCAGGTTCTGCTTGATCTGATCATTCGTTCCCTTAATGGTGGAAACGATGGTGATGATCGCCGCGATACCGATGATGATGCCCAGCATCGTCAGGAGTGAACGGGTCTTGTGATTCCAGATTCCCTGGAAGGATAATCCAATATTTTCCAGCATATTCCCGTACCTCCTTACTTCCAGAGTTCTTCAATACTTGCCTGAACGGTGGCAGCGCCCTCTTCCACGTCCTTGCCGTAGGGGAAGGCGATGTGATCGTCCATGGTAAGACCGCCGCGGATCTGGGTGTATGAGCCCCAGAGACCGCGTCCGGTCTGGACCGTGCGCTTCTCCAGCTTTCCGTCTGCCCCTTCCGCAAACACATAAGTCCGTCCGTTCTCCTCGCGAATGAACATATTATCCAGATAAAGCGTGCTGCCGCCGCTCATACTGGGCTTTTCATAACTGATGTCCACATAGGTTCCTTCACGCAGATTGGCGGATTCATCCACGAATACCGTGAACGGATAAAAGGATGTGGTGCGGTTTCCTTCCGACCAGCTCTGAAGATCATCCGCCGGATAATCCTCCAGACTGACCACCTCGCCGTCCAGCATTTCACCGGTATCCCAGGAGTTGATGGTCACATGCATACCGATCGTCACATATTCCCGCTCAAATTCGCTCATACCCACGCGGATGTAATAACCGCCGCCGGCAGATACTTCAATAGCAGCTTCTCCTGTTACAAGGCTTTCATCCGCATCGCGCACAGCCTTGACCACGCCGTCGATCTCCGCGCGCACCACATTGTCGGAAATTTCCTTACCCAGACGTTCCAGTTCCACTTCCGCGATCCGGATGGAACCTTCCAGATCCGCGATCTCCTTTTCCTTGTCATTCTTCATCTGCGCGATCTCCGCGGAGGTGAATTCAGAACCGTATTCTTCATAATAAGGCTCGTCCTGGGAATCGTGATCCAGGATCTCCTCGGAAAGGATCGGATCGTAATAGCGGAAGGAATAACCGTTTCCGGCCGTTTCAATGGACAGGCCCCAGGTGGAAAGTACCATGCCGTTCAGGGCATTCCGGTCACGGGTGACAAAAGCTGCGTAGATCGTGTTATTTTCCGCTTCCGGCTCGGTCGGGTCTTCCGGCTCGGTCGGATCTTCTGTTTCCCCGGGATCGGACGGATCTTCTGTTTCCCCGGGATCGGACGGATTTTCCGATTTCCCAGCACCGGACGGACCTTCCGGATCTGCAGTCTCACCGGACTCTCCGGATTCCTCCGGCGCGCTCGTATCTTCCGGTTCTTCTGCCTTTTCAGCAGGCACTGAGGATGCCACGTAGACCATCATATCGGAGATCAGCGCGCCGTCAATGGCATCATCCTCACCGAACAGTACATACAACGGATCATCCATCGTACCGGAACCGGACACGATGAGAGGAGTTTCTTCCGAAGTATAAGTAATGTCCTTCTCAGGCGGGGTGATCAGTACCGACACATGCGGCCGGAGCGTCTGCATCACCTGAAACTCTTTTTTGGCTTTTTCCAGATCCGCGTTCAGTTTCTTCAGCGAGATCTCCGCTTTCTGAAGGTCAATGTCGGAAAGCGTGCTGTCATAGACGAGCAGCGGATCTCCCACAGAGACTGTCTGTCCTTCCGTTACGCAAACCTCCGTCACGTTCTGGGAGGGAGTGACATAGACCTTCTGCAGCTTGTCCGTCGTGACCATCCCGCTGGTCTGGGATGTATCGCCCCAGTATTCCGTCATGGAAATGTTTTCCAGGGAATAAACATTGACCGGCTTGGCATTGGCTTTTTTGTAAGCAACCAGACCGCCGTAGGTACCGCCTGCCACAAGGGCCAGCACCAGCACGACGATCAGCAGTCTTTTAATGATCTTAGGCATCGAATTCACCTCCCGTTAAAATACCGTCACGGATGTGGACGATTCGGTCCGCGTGCTCTGCAATGCTGCGGTCATGCGTGATCATGATGATCGTGGTGCCTCGCTCGTGGATCTGATGGAACAGGTCCATAACTGCTGCGCCGGATACGGAATCCAGTGCACCGGTGGGCTCATCGGCCAGCAGAATGCCGGGATTTATGGCCATGGCGCGGGCAATGGCCACACGCTGGCACTGACCGCCGGACATCTGATTCTGCTTGAAATTCATACGGTCGCCCAGGCCCACCATCTCCAGTGCCTCCGCGGCACGTTCACGGCGTTCCTTTCTCTTCACGCCCTGATACAGAAGCGGCAGCGCCACATTGTCCAGTGCGGTCATTTTGGGCAGTAAATTAAAGGACTGGAAGACAAATCCGATCTTTTTATTGCGGATATCCGCCAGTTTGTTGTCGGAGCAGCCGGCCACATCCACACCGTCCAGCAGATAACTGCCGGAGGTCGGCGTGTCCAGGCATCCGATCACATTCATCAGTGTGGTCTTTCCGGAACCGGAGGGGCCCATGATGGCCAGGTATTCTCCCTGTTCCACGGAAAGATCGATGTTATTTAGGACATGCAGCACGGATTTACCCATGGGATAATCCTTGCAGATGTCATGCATTTCCAGGATCATGCTCATGTCGTTCCTCCGTGTCAATCCAAAACCGTTTCTTCAATCACATCGCCGTCGAGTTGATCTTCTTCCGGCATCATGTCCTCTTCAAACATTTCACCGTCCATGGGGCCTTCTTCGTAAACGCCCTCTTCGATGTAACCGCCCTCTTCAATGTCGCCGCCGTCCTCCGGCTCGAAGGTGTTCGGATCAAATTCCACACACGTCATGCCTTCCTTCAGCGTTTCATCCGGGTAAGCAATGAAGTCGGAAGCATCCAGTCCGGAAAGGATCTCATAGGTACCCATCATCTCGTCATAAGACCCGATCGTAAGCGCGCGCTTCTCCAGCTTGCCGTTTTTATTCTGTGCCCAGACGGAAGCCTTGCCTTCCTCAATATCCGTCAGGAAATATTCGGGAAGATAGAGACCGGTCTTCTCTTCATCCTGGCCCAGGTCGTTTTCAATATAAACATGCTGTCCCAGAAGAAGGCCTTCGGAATTATCCAGCTCCACATAGAACGGGAACTTGCTGGAAGTGGTCATTTCATCACTGTCCCCGTAGTAATACTCATTCTGATTGCCGCTTGCCGGATTTTCCCAGTCGATCATGGTGATCACGCCGCTCCAGGTAATTTCCGGATCCATACGTGAACGGATGATGACCGGCATGCCCTCAGTTATCGCGCCTGCGTTGTTTTCATTGACATAACCCTTGACACGATAAGCACCGGCTTCCACAATGGTAATCAGCTCATCCTGGGAAGAACCGTCGCCATAGTCTTCATAACCTTGACCCATGCCGCCGTTCTGCGTGCCGGTATTGACCTTTTTCACGCGTCCGGCAATGGGTGCGGTCACTTCCGTGACTTCCAGGGATTCCGTCAGACGCCCCACCTCACGCTCCTTCAGCGCGATGTTGTATTCTTTCTCACGGATATCGGTCGCCAGACTTTCAATTTCAAGGGTATAGGAAAGCTGCGCGTCCGCGTTGGCTTTCTCTTTTTCCTTTTCCAGCTGCTCTTTTTCCTTTTCAGCCGCCGTCAGGGCACCCTTCATCTGGTCCAGCTCCAGCTGTGCCTTTTCAAGATCCAGTTCGTAAGCTTCCATGTCATAGGTAAAGAGGACATCGCCCTCCTGTACCTCATCGCCTTCCGATACCAGAATGTCCAGGATCTTCTTCTGCTGATCCGCTTTTACTTTTGTTTCACTTCTTGCGCTGACTACACCCGCAAAATGCTCTGCCAGTCCAACACTCCCCACACCTGTGATCATGGAAACGGACTGAACCGTTGCCGTTTCTCCGGCTTCCTTTTTACATCCCGTAAAAAGAAGCGATGCCGACAGAAGGAGCGCAAGGCCCAAACCTAACTTCTTCAACTTCATTACCTCCGTTCAGGTTTTTTGACTGTGTGAATTGTACCCCATAAGAAAGAGGGTGTCAACAAAAGTGACCGAAGATAAGAGGTATCGGTTGCAGAATTAAGAAAATATTAATAATATCTTCTCCGGGATCCCAAGCCGTTTTTCCAAGGTGAAAAATAGTATAATGCAGAGCGATTCACGTCATTTTTTTTAGATGTTCTTACCCTTGTAAAGGCAATGCCCGAAATCTATAATATAATAATGAAATTTGCCCTCGAAAAAGAGGGTATTGTCAGTTATCGGAGGATAAAATCTTGTATATTCTTCTTTATCTCTTCTGGATCATTTTGAACGGACGCGTCACGGCAGAGATCCTGCTCATCGGTCTTGTTCTGACCGCGGGCATCGGCCTTCTCGTAAAGGTCCTGTTTGGGTATGACATCAAAAAAGACCTGTGTTTCCTGAAGAAAGCCCCGCTGTTTGCCGCCTATGTTTTTGTACTGATCCTGGAGATCCTGAAAGCGTCCTTAAGCACCATGAAGACCATATTCGGCGCGCGTAAAAATATCCACCCGGTGCTGGTGACCTTCCGTTCGGGTCTGAAAACGGACTTCGGCCGTTTTGTCCTGGCCAATTCCATCACGCTGACGCCGGGTACCATTACCATCGACATCCGGGACGATGTTTTCACCGTCCACTGTCTGAACCCCGAAAACCTCGATGTTTCGGAAAACAGCGTATTCCTGAAGTGGATCCGCAGACTGGAGGCATGACATGGAGCATATGTATTCAATCCTTTTCATCATTGTTCTGGCCTGCCTTGCTGTGGGCATTCTTTTTGGACTGATCCGTGCCATCGTGGGACCCACCCGTGCCGACCGCATCCTCGGCATCAACATGATCGGTTCTCTCAGCACGGCTTCCATTGCCGTCCTGGCCGTACTCTTAAAAGAGGCCTGGCTTCTGGATGTCTGTCTGGTATACTGCCTGATCAGTTTCCTGGCCGTTGTCGTTCTCACCAAGATCCACATCAGCGTAAAAAACGAGAAGGAGGAAAATCATGACTGAGATGATCCTTTTTGTTCTTTCCGCCGTCTGCCTGAGTCTCGGCATGGTAACGATTGCCATCGCCATCCTCGGCGTTTATAAATTTGACTTTATCATGAACCGCATGCACTGCGCGGCAGTCATCGATGCCCTGGGCTTGTTCCTGATCCTTCTGGGACTTCTGATCGCGTCTCATGATCTGGCCTATATGCCCAAGCTGATCCTGGTGCTGGTCTTCCAGTGGGTGGGAAGCCCCATCGCCTCCCATATGGTCGGACGGCTGGAGGTCCGCATGGATGAAGAGACCCTGTCCGGTCACATGCATTTTGAAAATCAGAGCAAAGGAGAGACAAAAGACAAATGAACATCATTGAACTTGTACTGCTTGGTCTTTTGATCATCTGCGGCATTGCCACCTGCGTATCCAGAAATCTGATGGTTTCCCTGATTATTTTCATGGCATACAGCGTTGTCATGTCCATCATCTGGGGTTTTCTGGAAGCACCGGACCTTGCCATCACGGAAGCTGCCGTGGGCGCCGGTATCTCAAGTATTCTTCTTTTCATTACCTTAAAGAAGATCCACGACATGAGAAAGGAGGACGGTCATGAAGCAGAATCCGAAGAAAAAGAACAGCTTCTTTGAACATCTCCGTGAGTGGGATGAAGGCAATTTTGACCTGACAGAAGCCGCAATGGGTGAGCTACACCCGCCGCGTCCGGAACGAAAGCACCAGAACATGGACTGGGTCCATCATCATCTGGTCCGCATGGAGGCCCGGGAAGTCAGCTTCTTTGAGCACCTGTACCCCTTCATGGCAGTGATCCTGGCTGCGGCCATGATCCTGTTCCTGTTAGTGGTGGTTTCTGAAATGCCGGCATTCGGCCGGGCCGATACTCCCACCAATACCAGCGTCGTCATCAAGCGCTACATTGGGAACGGCCTTGAGGAGACCGGCGCAGTCAATATCGTAGCCGGCGTCATCCTCGACTACCGTGCTTTTGATACCCTGGGCGAGTCCCATGTACTGTTTACCGCGGCCATTGCCGTCTTCATCCTGCTCCTTCAGGAACACGATGAAAAAGAAAAACAGCAGGATCTCCGCATTCTGAAAAATGACCTGATTCTCCGAAAGACCGCTACGGTCCTCCTGCCGCTCATCATCATGTTCGGCGTCTACGTCATTCTCTGCGGACATCTGGGACCCGGCGGCGGTTTCTCCGGCGGCGCGATCATCGGCGGCGGACTGATTCTGTACAGCATGGCCTTCAACACCGGCAATCTGGGCCGGGTGATCAACATGAGAAGCTACCGGATCATCGTTCTTTGTGCGCTCCTCTCCTACAGCATCCTGAAGTGTTATTCCTTCTTCTGCGGTGCCAACGGACTTCATACGATCTTTACGACCGGAACTCCCGGCGCGATCTTCTCCGCCGGTCTGATCCTTCCGCTGAACACAGCGGTCGGTCTGGTCGTTGCTTGCACCATGTACGGTTTTTATTCCATCTTTACGAAAGGCAGGATCTGATGACTCAAATTCTCTGGAACAGCAGAATACTCTGTGTGGCGGTCATTCTGTTCGCCATCGGCTTTGTTACCCTGCTGTTAAATCGAAATCTGTTAAAAAAAGTTATCGGACTTAATATCATGGACACGGCGTCTTATCTGTTTCTGACCTCACTCGGCTATATCAACGGACGGACGGCGCCCATTATCATCGATGGCGTCATCGAACCGGAGCGCTACGTCAACCCGCTTCCCGCGGGCCTGGTTCTGACCGGCATTGTCGTATCCGTTTCCGTCACAGCCGTCATGCTTTCTCTGACGCTCCGTCTGTACAAACGTTATCACACCTTGAATATTGATGAGATCTACCGGCAGGTTCATCTGGAACAGGAGGAAGAAGCATGAGTTTTTCCGTGAATTTTCCGCTGTTTCTGATTGTGCTTTCCCTGATCTCTTCCGTGGTGTCTTCACTGCTCCCCCGGCGTGCGGCCCGCGTCACGGCGCTGACGCTCTACGCGCTTTCCTTTGCCGGAAACCTGACCCTGTTCCTGTATCTCAGAACACTGAGCGGACCGGTCAATTATCTGATGGGTCATTTTCCGCACCCCTGGGGCAATGAGCTGATCCTGAACCCGGTGGAAGCCGCGTTCTCCGCACTGTTCTCTCTGGTGCTGTTCCTGTGCATCCTGGGCGGCCATCATCCGCTGGAAGAAAAGATTGCCCCGAACAAACAGCATTTTTATTATGTCATGACCGACCTCGTACAGGCATCGCTTCTGGTCCTCGTATACACGAACGACCTCTTCACGGGCTATGTCTTCATTGAGATCTGTACGCTGTCCTCCTGCGGCATCCTGATGATCCGCGAAAACGGCCGTACGATCCTGGCCTCCATCCGTTACATGATCTTCAGCCTGATCGGCTCCGGTCTGTTCCTGTTCGGCGTGATCTTCCTGTACAACCTGACCGGTCATCTTCTGATGCCGGACCTGAAGGAAAGCCTCACTGCCCTGTATGTATCCGGTGAGTATCATCTTCCGCTCCTGGCGGCGATGTCCCTCATCTGCATCGGCCTGGCCATTAAGAGCGGCCTGTGTCCGTTCCACCTGTGGATGGCCGATACGTACGGTGCCGCGATTCCGGCCTCCTCCGCAATCCTGTCCGGTCTGATCTCCAAGGGATATATCTTCTTCCTGATCAAGGTCATCCTGTCTGTGTTCGGAAAATATATTTTCTACGCAAACGGACTGCATAATGTACTGTATGTACTGGGTGCGGCGGGCATCGTCATCGGCTCCGTCAGCGCGCTGCAGGAGGACAATATCTTCCGTATGATCGCCTACTCCTCCGCGGCCCAGATCGGCTATATCTATATGGGCATCGGTCTTTCCGCAACCGTCGGCATGGAGGCCGCGCTGTTCCAGATCCTGACCCATGCCATGACCAAGCCGGCGCTGTTTCTGGCGGTGGCTCATCTGTCCCGTTCCGCCAATAATGTGAAAAAGTTCCACAATCTGCAGGGTGCGGCCTTTAAAAATCCCTTTGCCGGCTTTGCCTTTACCTTCGGCGCTTTTTCCATGATCGGTCTTCCGTTCACGATGGGCTTCATTTCCAAGTACCTCTTCGGCCTGGGCGCGTTTGACTCCACGCACACCAAACTGGTACCCACACTGATCGTTCTGGCCATCAGTACGATCCTGAATACACTTTATTTCGCGCGTACCGTCATCCGCCTGTACAATAAGCCGGCCGAAGACATATACCGCCGTACCGGTCTTTTCTCACAGAAGAGTTATGTGCTGGCCGGCATCGCGTTCATTTTCATCAATCTGTTTTTCGGTATTTTTGCAAGAAGCTTCATTGCCGTTCTGGCCGCAGGGCTTCCGCAGTTCTGATAAGGAGGTAATCACATGATCCGATTTTTAATGGTCGCAGGGCTCCTGATCCCGTTTCTTGCGGGTATTCTGCTTCCCCTTCTGAAGCTGAAAGACCGTAAAGTGAAACTGGGCTTTGTTTTCGCGGTACTTGTACTGACAGCCGGCATCGTGACCGCGCTGGCCTTCCTGCCGTCTGAAGAGGTAGTCCTGTTCCGCATGACCGATATGCTCCGCGTGGCGATCGCACCGGACGGCCTTTCCCGCCTGTTTATGCTGATCGCGGCCTGGGGATATCTCGCGGCCGGTGTCTTCTCCTTCAAATACATGGAGCATGAAGAAGCGGAAGGCGCATTCCCCGAGGATGTGTTCTACTTCTTCTACCTCACCTCACTCGGCGCGCTGATCGGCATGGATCTGTCCTCCGGACTCATTTCCATGTACTTCTTCTTTGAAATGATCACTCTGCTTTCCATGCCGCTCGTTCTTCATGAGCGCACTCGGGAATCCATTGCCGCGGCACTGAAGTATCTGTTCTATTCCGTGGCAGGTGCTTTTCTCGCACTGGGCTGCATTTTCTTCCTGTCCCAGTACATGGACTCGATGGATTTCGTATACGGCGGTCATTTTCTCATGACAACAGAAACGGATCACCGCAGCCTGCTTCTGACGATGATCTTCCTCGGTGTCGTCGGATTTGGCGCTAAGGCCGGTATGTTCCCGCTTCACGGGTGGCTCCCCAGCGCGCATCCGGTCGCTCCGGCGCCGGCATCGGCTGTTCTGTCCGGCATCATCGCAAAAGCCGGTGTTCTGGCCATCATCCGCATCATCTATTACAGCGTCGGCACGACGTTCCTGCAGGGCACCTGGGTCCAGACCGCATGGCTTTCCCTTGCGCTTCTCACCGTCTTCATGGGTTCCATGATGGCTTATCGTGAAAAGATCCTGAAGAAGCGTCTGGCTTACTCTTCCGTCAGCCAGATCTCCTATGTCCTGTTCGGTCTGTTCTTAATGAATCCGATGGGGCTCACCGGCGGCCTCATGCAGGTCCTGTTCCATGCATGTGTCAAGCTCTGCCTCTTCCTGACGGCAGGTTCCGTGATCTTCAATACCGGTTATCACAGAGTTGATGAACTGAAGGGCCTCGGCAAATGCATGCCCATTACCTTCGGCACATTCACGCTGGCGTCCCTGTCCCTGATCGGCATTCCGCCCTTTGCCGGCTTCATCAGCAAATGGTATCTGGCACTGGGGTCTCTGACCTCCGATATTCCGGTCATCTACTGGCTGGGACCGGTGATCCTTCTGGTGTCTGCGCTTCTGACCGCGGGCTATCTTCTGCCCATCACGGTGCAGGCCTTCTTCCCCGGTAAGGATTTCAAACTGCAGAAGGCCTTTAAGGAAGGCGGCCCGCTGATGGCGATTCCGCTCGTGGTTCTTTCCGCGCTTTCTCTTTTCATGGGTCTTTTCAGCGGAAGCATTCAGGAACTTCTGGAAATGATCGTCAACCATTGATCGTGAAGGAGATGCATTATGAAACCTGAATTTCTCATCGTCTGCATTCTCTTCCCGATCTTTGCGGCCGTTCTGATGCCGGTGTTCGGGATCCGCAGACGTACTGCCACTCGAATCTATGTGGGTACGGTCACGCTCCTGACCTCACTCCTCACCTGGACATTGATCCTGAAATGCAGCGAAGACGCCCTGACGCTGGTACGATTCACGGACCGTCTGGCCTTTACCCTGAAATTTGACAAGGCAGGTCGTTTCTTTGCAGGCATCATCGCCACCCTCTGGCCGCTGACTGTGCTCTACGGCTTTGAATACCTGAGTGAAGACGAACGTCAGCACCGGTTCTTTATTTTCTTCACCATGGCTTACGGCGTCACGCTGGGTGTGGCCATGGCCGGCAATATCTTCACACTGTACTGCTTCTACGAGCTTCTGACGCTTTCCACAGCGCCCCTCGTCATGCATACCAAAACCAAGGACGCCATCCGCGCGGTCCGTTTGTACTTCACGTTTTCTCTGGGCGGAGCGGCCTTTGCCTTTGTTTCCATGATCTATCTGGTAGCAAGCGGCGGAAATGTCGCACCGGGCAATATCACAAGCCTGTTCTATCTGATGGGTTTCTTCGGATTTGGTGTCAAAGCGGCAGTTTTCCCGCTGCACATCTGGCTTCCCAGAGCTTCTGTGGCACCCACGCCGGTCACTGCGCTCCTGCATGCAGTAGCCGTCGTTAAATCCGGTGTATTTGCCATCATCCGTCTGACCTATTTCGGTTACGGAACAGAAGTGGTTTCCGGAACCTGGGCCCAGTACGCAGCGCTCTTTTTCGCAATTTTTACGATCCTGTATGGTTCCGTAAACGCCGTCCGCGAGCGTCACTGGAAACGCCGTCTGGCTTATTCCACGGTCTCCAATCTGTCCTACATTCTGTTCGGTGTACTGCTCATGACATCGGAAGGACTCACCGGCGGTCTGCTTCACATGGCCTTCCATGCGGAGATCAAGATCCTGGCATTCTTTGCGGCCGGCGCTGTACTTCATGTAACAGGGCGCGAATACATTGCCGAAATGGACGGTCTTGGAAAGAAAATGCCCGTGACCTTCACCTGTTTCCTGGTGGCGGCACTGGGGCTGACCGGCATCCCGCCCTTTGCGGGCTTTGTCAGTAAGTGGCATCTTCTTTCCGCTGCCGCGGCTTATGGAAAGGCCGGTCACCCCGGAACGGCACTCGCGTACATCGGCGCAGCTGTCATTCTGATTTCAGCTCTGCTCACCGCGATCTACTGCTTTTCCGTCATTCGACGCGCGTTCTTCCCGGATAAGGACGCCGATCCGGCATCTCTTGAAGGGATTCACGACGCAGACTGGAAAATGCTGGTCCCGATGAGCATCATTGCCGTCGGCATCGTGCTTACAGGCCTGTTTGGTGGACAGATTTTGAACGCCGTACAGGACATAACGTCAAATATTTCACTTTGGATGTAAGGAGTGCCTTATGATTCTTCCATTAATTTTACTTCCTTTTGCTGCTGCAATTCCGGGAGTTATTTTCGGAAAAAAAGCCAAATATGAGATTGCACTTTCCGCATCTGTCCTGGAATTCGTTCTGGCACTGCTCAATGCGTTTCTGCCGGTCTTAGGATCCGCCGTTTTGGGCGATGCCTTCCGTACTTCCGGTCCGATGATCTCCCTGCACCTGATGAATGACGGTTTCCGCAAGCTCTATGCACTCATCATCGCGTTCATGTGGATGATGACGCTGCTTTTCTCCCGTGACTATTTCCGCGGCCATCACAATCTTGAGCGTTATTTCTTCTTTACGATGATGACGCTCGGTGCTACCATGGGCGTGTTTTTTGCGGGCGATCTTTATACCGCCTTTGTCTTCTTTGAAATCATGTCCTTTACCTCTTTCCCATGGGTCATTCAGGAAGAGACCGATGGTGCCGTCCGCGCCGCCAATACCTATCTGGCGGTGGCTGTCATCGGCGGTCTGACAGCCCTTATGGGCATCTTCCTGCTGCAGTGGAAACTGGGCACTACTGAACTCGCGCTGCTCCACGAAGCCGCTGTTTTGTGTGCGGACAAAACCGTGCTTTACATTGCCGGAGGATGCATTCTGTTTGGCTTTGGCGCAAAGGCCGGCATGTATCCGCTGCACATCTGGCTTCCGAAAGCGCATCCCGTGGCGCCGGCGCCGGCATCGGCTCTTCTGTCCGGTGTGCTGACAAAGTCCGGTGTATGGGGCATTCTTGCAATCTCCTGCAACATTTTCCGTCATGATCCGGCCTGGGGAACGGTGATTCTGACTCTTGGTACGGTAACGATGTTCCTCGGCGCGCTTCTTGCGCTGTTCTCCATCGACCTGAAGCGTACCCTGGCCTGCTCTTCCATGTCACAGATCGGTTTCATTCTGATCGGCGTGGGCATGATGGGACTTCTGGGAGAAGAAAACGCGCTGGCTGCACGCGGTACACTTTTACACATGATGAACCACTCGCTGTTCAAACTGCTGCTCTTCATGTGTGCCGGCGCGGTGTATATGAATGTGCATGCGCTGGATCTGAATAAAGTCAAGGGCTTTGGTCATAAAAAGCCGTTCCTGAACGCCTGCTTCCTGCTGGGTGCGGCAGGCATTGCCGGCATTCCGGGTCTGAACGGATATATCAGTAAAACGCTGCTGCACGAAAGTATTGTGGAAGGCGCGGCGGAATACGGACCGATGCTGACCGTTGCGGAATGGATCTTCCTGATCTCCGGCGGTCTGACACTGGCTTACATGACCAAGCTTTATGTGTGCATTTTTATAGACAAAAAAGAAACGGAAACTGCAGAGAGCCTAGTTTCAAAGAAGCCGGTGCGGGAAGCGTCTCACGAGCAGCATGAAGTTCATCACGGATTCGGTAAAAACGGCACGGGATATATGAGTTTCACAAGCTGTATTGCCATCGGCGGAGCTGCTGCCGTGCTTCCGGCGCTGGGGCTTACTGCTGTATATTCCATGAATAAGATTGCGGACATCGGCACGGATTTCATGCACGCCGGTGAACTGGAGCATGCGGTACATTACTACTCACTGGAAAGCTTAAAAGGCGGCTTTATTTCCATCGCGATCGGTGTTCTCGTGTATTTCCTTATTGTACGCAAACTGATGATAAAACAGGGCAAATACATTAATCTGTGGCCTGAATGGCTGGATCTGGAAGACCTGATCTACCGGCCGCTGCTGCTGAAGCTTCTGCCTGCGGTATGCGGCTTTGTGAGCCGGATCTTTGCCGAGGCTCTGGACTTTGTCATCGACCGGAAATGGGTCACTGCAGTCCTGGGTTTCATCAGTCATGTCATTGCGGATTCCGTCGATGCCCTGATCCTTCTTCTCCGGAAGACGGTTTTCCGGAACAAGCCGCTTCCGGTCACGAACAAGGTACTGAATTCTCCTGCTTATAAAGTGGGCGACGGTCTGGACCGCATCCGCGTGAAACTGGACCGGGAATCGGAGGACGATCATACCTTTGCCCGTCTCTCCTACCGTGCCTGGGATACCTTCCGTTATACCTCACACAATCTCATGGATTCCGTTTCCTTCGCGCTTCTTCTGCTCTGCCTGACGATCGTAGCCGTACTGATCTATGTACTGTTCATCCGTCAATAAGACGCAAATCGCCTGCATACAAAACGGCGGTGAAAAGATCTGATGATCTTCTCACCGCCGTTTTTACATCATGACCGGGTACACTCTCCGGTGAAGCTGCGCCTTCAGCGCTTACATTCCGAACAGTTCCGCGGTCTTTTCCATCCGCTCTGCTACAGGCACACCAAACGGGCAACGTTCCTCGCAGCCCCTGCAGCCGATGCACTCCGACGCATGATGCTCCATCAGTTCATAATGAGACTTCACCGTGGCCGGAACCTCCGGCTGCATAACTGCCAGATCATAATACTTATTGATCATGGCAATGTCCAGTTCTGCCACGCAGGGCTTACAATGGCCGCAGTAAGTGCACTCGCCGCTGTAGGAATGAAGCGGCGCATTGGCCAGAACGGACGCATAATCTTTTTCCTCCTCGGAAGCCGTTTCATAACGGACCGCTTCATCCACCTGCTCACGGGTATCATAGCCACACAGAATGGATGCCACGCCCGGACGGGTCAATGCATAGTGGATGCACTGCATCGGCGTGAGTGCTGTACCGAACGGTGACCGCTGAGCGTCAAAGAGACGGCCGCCGGCAAACCCCTTCATAACCGTGATACCCACATTATACGCTTCGCAGAGACTGTATAATTCCGCGCGTTCCTCATTGATACCGGCCAGGCCCTCCTCATAGCGGTATTCCGCGCCGAGGATCGCTTCCAGATCTTCACCCGCCGGCAGCATGTCAAAAGCCGGATTCACGCTGAAAAGCAGCATTTCGATCAGCCCGGAACGAACAGCCATCTTTGCGGTTTCCGGGTTATGTGAACTGAGACCGATGTGACGGATCACACCCTTTGCCTTCAGTTCCTTCACATATGCCAGATATTCCGAATCCTGCAGGTTTTCCCAGTCCTCTGCAGTGTCCACATAATGAATCATTCCGAGGTCGATGTAATCGGTCTGAAGCCGAGCAAGCAGATCCTCAAATGCAGGCTTCACATACTTCATGTCACGGGTACGGACATACTGGCCGTTCTGCCAGGTGGAGCCCAGGTGTCCCTGCACAAACCAGTTTTCCCGATTGCCTTTCATTGCCTTGCCGATGATGTCCCTGGATTTGGGATCCGGCATCCAGCAGTCAATGATATTGATGCCCTTTTCATTGGCGTATTTCATGAGTTCAACGGACTCTTCCTCCGGATGGCGCTCCAGCCACTCTCCGCCAAAACCGATCTCACTGACCTGAAGTCCGGTCTTGCCAAGCACTCTTGTTTTCATTCCAACCCTCCCTTATACAAACAGAAAATTCACTAACAGCACATACACCAGCGTGCCGCCGCTGATGGAAAGAAGCGTGTTCCGCCTCCACACATAAGACAGGACCACGACCGCGCCTGCGATGATCTGCGGTACAAAATCAGCCGCAGCCTTAAATGACATGTCCTTCAGACAATAAACGACCAGCATGCCCATGATGGCATACGGCAGAACCTTTCCCAGATACAGGATAATATCCGGTGTTTTTCTCTTTCCGTTAAAAATCATGAACGGAAGGAATCGGAGGGCGATGGTCACCAGAGAAGCGACCGCGACGATCAGTACAGAATGCATCATTTGCTCTTCTCCTCCTTCAGCGCGAATTTTTTACCGGTGATCAGAATCACAGAAATGGCGATCATGGCCGGAATCAGGAAATTTGCCGAGCCAAACAGAAGGACACAGGCCACAGAAGCCAGCACGCCGGCGATTGCCGAAAAATGATTCCTTGTTGTCAGCCACTGATCTGTAAAGATCGTGATAAACAGCGCTGTCAAAGCAAAATCGATGCCTTTTGCACTGAACGGAATCAATGAACCGATGACAGAACCCGTCACCCAGTAACAATGGTCAAACACCGTTACAAGCAGGCTGTAGCGCATCTGCTCCTTCCGGTCCATGTCCTTCGGAAGATGGCAAACCAGCGAATAGGTCTCATCTGTCAGACCGAAGATCATGTACGGCTTTCCCTTGCCTGCGTCCTTGTACGCTTCCGTCATGGAAATTCCGTAAAACAGGTGGCGCGCATTGACCATCAGCGTCGTGAGCATAGCGGTGATAAGAGGCGTTGCCGATGCCAGAAGGCTTACTGCCACGTACTGCATCGAGCCCGCATAGATAAAGACACTCATGGCCAGACTCCAGAGAATGCCATAGCCTTCGGATTTCAACAACATGCCAAAACCAATGCCCAGGACGATGTATCCGGTCATGACCGGAATGGAATCGCGGAAAGCTCGTTTCACCACGAGATTCTTCACGTCCTGTTCGGTCGTAAATTCTTCTTTCATAATTCTGCCTCGTATGAATGTTTTTGGACCAAGCGGCTGCAGCGCAGCTTACGTTGATTATAGCACGCTTTTCATCAAAATGGAACACTGCGCCGGCCTATACTGAAAAACTCCGATCCCCTGCCGTTCCCGCATATCCTCCTCATTGATATGCAGGACCGGAAGAAGACCGGAGCCTTGTATGGGTATATTACTATTATTTCAATTTACAGAACGTTTTTGAAAACTCACTCGTTTGCGATCTTCTCTTCCGCTTCCTTCTGAAGCTGTGCGTCATAAGAAAGGATCGGTTTTTCATTTTTACCGTTCAATCTGCGGTCGATGTAATTCCTGGTGATCTTTACAACCAGCGGACACAGGCTGACCACACCGATCAGGTTGGGGATCATCATGAGACCGTTGAAGGTATCGGAAATATCCCAAGCCAGAGAAGAGGTCATCAGACCGCCGGTGACGATCAGCAGTACAAAGAATACACGATAGATCTTCACGCCAACCTTACCTGCCAGATACTCCACAGCCTTGGAACCGTAATGGGACCAGCCGAGGACAGTGGTGAACGCAAACAGGAACATGGCAACGGCTACGAATTTCTGGCCGATGTTGCCCCACGGAAAAACCTTGTTGAATACAGAAGCCACGAGCGTAGCGTCGGTAACGCCTTCCACTAAGGTGCCGGTGGTAAGATCATACAGGCCGGAGGTCAGAATCAGAAGCGCTGTCATCGTACAAACAACGATGGTATCGGCAAACACTTCAAAGATGCCCCAGATGCCCTGTGTAACCGGTTCGGAAACATTGGAATTGGAATGAACCATGACGGAGGAACCAAGACCGGCCTCATTGGAGAACACGCCGCGCTTGAAGCCCTGCGTCACAACAACGGAGATCAGGTAGCCGATTCCGCCGCCCGCAACTGCAACCGGTTTGAAAGCCGTGGTAAAGATGGCTGCGAATGCCGCACCGATCATATTGTAATGAACACCGATGATAACCAGCGCACCGGCCACGAACAGAACAACCATGAAGGGAACGATTTTTTCCGCAACGGATGCAATTCGCTTCAGACCGCCGATGATGATGAGACCACCCAGGATCATAAGTACAATACCGATCATCAGCGCATAAAGGCTGACATTGCCCAACAGTTTGGTTTCAACCAGTGCCTTGATGGGGAACGCCGCTTCAATATTGGCGACGATCTTATTGGTCTGACCCATGTTGCCGATACCAAAGGAAGCCAGGATCGCAAAGATTGCGAACAGGACGGCCAGTACCTTGCCGACGCCCTTCATGCCCTTGTAGCTGCCCAGACCGTCTTCCAGATAATACATGGCACCGCCGGACCATTCATCGTTATGATTTTTTCTTCTGAAATAGATACCCAGCACATTTTCGGAGAAATTTGTCATCATTCCGAAGAATGCAGCGATCCACATCCAGAAAACAGCACCTGCACCGCCGATGCAGATGGCGCCCGCAACACCGGCAATATTACCGGTACCGATGGTTGCCGCCAGGGCTGTACACAGTGCCTGGAACGGCGAGATCGCGCCCTTTTCCTTTGCATGGCCGACATTCTTCTTGGCAAACAGACTGCCGATGGTTTCCTTCATCCAGTGACCGATGTGGCCGATCTGGAAGAATTTCAGTGAGACCGTCATGATCACGCCGACCGCGATCAGAAGCCAGAGACCGAGCTTTACCCAGACAAAAGTATTGACAGCGTCATTTACCGCGGTAAGGCTGTTAAAAAAGTTTTCCATAATAATGCTCCTTTTCTTTCGTTCAGCCTTGACCGGATATACAGAGTCCGTCGGCGTCCGCCTGTCAGCCGGTACGCCTTTCACATGAAAAGCCGGAGAATAATACATTCTCCGGCTCAAAAGGTCACAATGTGATTCTGAATATCAGAAAAACGCTTTGTCCTTTTGCCTGAGAGATTTTACCGGATCAACCGGCATTGCCCCTTCGGCCTCTGCATGTGCAGATGTCTCCAAAGTACTATCCGCTTACAGTCCTCATCCCTTTCGGGACACCTGAGAGTGTTGCTCCTTCGGTGCACTGATGTGCTTTCCTGCAAGTTTCCACTAGCTGAATTCTGCTTTATTATAACGGCATGAATATCACTGCGCAAGCACTTTATTGCAATGCAGTAAAAAATCGTCCATTTCACGAAACAGGGGGCATTACGCTCCCTGTTTTCGTCAAATTGACCTTAACTCATATGCTCATTTTTGAGAGAAGCTTCAATGAAGCCTTTGAACAGCGGATGCGGACGGTTCGGTCTGGACTTGAATTCCGGATGATACTGAACACCCACAAAGAAATCGCGGTCCGTCAGTTCCACCGTCTCAACCAGATGATTGTCCGGAGAGAAGCCGCTCAAGGTCAGGCCGGCCTTTTCCAGGGTCTCACGGTACTGATTGTTGAACTCATAACGATGACGATGACGCTCACTGATTTCCGGCATGCCATAGCAGCGTTCCATCGTGGTACCCGGCTTGATGCAGCAGGGGTACGCACCCAGACGGAGTGTGCCGCCCTTGTCGATTTCATCGCTCTGGCCCGGCATAAAGTCAATGACCTTGTTCCTGCAAAGTTCATCAAATTCACCGGAGTTTGCATCGGCAATGCCTGCCACGTGACGGGCATATTCGATGACGGCGATCTGCATTCCGAGGCAGATGCCAAAGTACGGAACACCTTGCTCACGCGCGTATTTTGCTGCCTGAATCATGCCTTCCACGCCGCGGTCACCAAAACCGCCCGGGACGATGATGCCGTCAAGGCCGCTCAGGATCTCATCTGCGGTATCGGCAGTGATGGTCTCTGAATCGATCCACTCAATATCCACATGCGCGCTACAGCCGTAACCGGCATGGCGGAGCGCTTCCGCAACAGACAGATACGCGTCATGCAGCTGCACATATTTGCCGACCAGGCCGATCTTCACAGTCTTGGAAAGAGACTTGATGTTTTCCACCATGCTCTCCCATTCCGCAAGATCCGGCTTTTTTGTTTCCAGACCGAGTTCGCGGCAAACCACACCGGAGAATCCGGAACGTTCCAGCATGAGCGGAGCTTCATACAGCGTGGGCAGTGTGATGTTTTCAACAACGCAGTCCGGTTTTACGTTGCAGAACATGGCGATCTTCCGGAAGATGGAATCCTCCAGCGGCTCATCACAGCGAAGAACAACAATGTTTGGGTGAACACCCATGCCCTGCAGTTCCTTGACGGAGTGCTGGGTAGGCTTGGATTTATGCTCATCCGAACCGCGAAGGAACGGAACCAGTGTTACATGAATAAACAGGCTGTTCTCGCGGCCGACTTCCAGTGAGATCTGACGGACTGCGTCAATGAACGGCTGAGATTCAATATCGCCGACAGTACCGCCGATTTCCGTGATGACGACATCGGCGTCCGTGTGCTTGCCGACACGGTAAATAAATTCCCTGATTTCATTGGTGATGTGCGGAATGACCTGCACGGTAGAGCCAAGATACTCACCGCGGCGTTCCTTGTTCAAAACATTCCAGTAGACCTTACCGGTGGTGAGGTTGGAATAACGGTTCAGATTTTCATCGATAAAGCGCTCGTAATGGCCAAGGTCCAGATCTGTTTCAGCACCATCCTCGGTGACATAGACCTCACCGTGCTGGAACGGGCTCATGGTTCCCGGGTCCACATTAATGTACGGGTCCAGCTTCTGAGCTGCAACCTTCAGTCCGCGTGCTTTCAATAAACGTCCAAGCGATGCTGCGGTAATTCCCTTGCCGAGACCGGAGACAACGCCTCCAGTTACAAAAATATACTTTGTCATAATGATACCATCCTCTTTTTTGATGATCAGCCGGGCTTCCGGCCCGTCCTACCCTGTCATCAGGGGCAGCGTGTTCATTCAGAACAACAAAAAGAGCGACAATGACACCATCATCTCGGCGTCATTGTCGCTCAATCACCTGCATATTTTACTTCTTTCTCCCTCTGTTGTCAAGTCACTAATGAAGATTCCTGAAAACAGTCCATCCATTGCTTCTTTTACATCAGCCAATACCCGTCCCGCATTCAGCCTTTCTGTCAGATTTCTACTTTTTCCAGTGCCTGTGCCAGATCGGCAATCAGATCCGCCTTATCCTCAAGACCGCAGGAGATACGGATCAGACCTGCCGGTACGCCCGCCTTTTCCAGCTGCTCTTCTGTCATCTGACGATGTGTGGAGGTGGCCGGATTCAGGCAGCAGGTTCTTGCATCTGCTACATGGGTCTCGATGGCAGCCAGCTTCAGTTCCTTCATGAATGCTTCTGCAGACGGTCTGCCGCCGGCGATCTCAAAGGAAACGACACCGCATCCGCCGTTCGGAAGGTACTTCTGAGCCAGGTCATAATACTTGTCGCCTGGAAGGCCGGGGTAACTTACCTTGGTAACCTTGGGATGATTTGCCAGGAACTCCGCAACAGCCTGACCGTTCTCCACGTGACGCGGCATACGGACATGCAGGGATTCCAGACCCAGGTTCAGGATGAATGCATTCTGCGGAGACTGGATGCAGCCCAGATCACGCATCAGCTGAGAAGTAGCCTTCGTGATAAAAGCACCGCCCTGACCGAACTTTTCCGCATAGGTGATTCCGTGATAAGAATCATCCGGCGTGCAGAGGCCCGGGTACTTATCTGCGTGAGCCATCCAGTCAAAGTTGCCGGAATCAACAATGGCACCGCCCACAGCTGCACCGTGACCGTCCATATACTTTGTGGTGGAATGGGTGACGATATCCGCGCCCCACTCGATGGGTCTGCAGTTGACCGGAGTCGGGAAGGTATTATCCACAATAAGCGGAACACCATGCGCATGCGCTACCTTGGCAAACTTTTCAATATCCAGAACCGTCAGCGCAGGATTGGCAATGGTCTCGCCGAACATCGCACGGGTATTCTCACGGAATGCTGCATTCAGTTCCTCTTCAGATGCCGTCGGAGAAACGAAGGTGGAATCGATGCCCATCTTCTTTAAGGTAACGGAAATCAGATTGAAGGTGCCTCCGTAAATGGAAGAAGAAGCCACGATATGGCTGCCCGCTTCACAGATATTGAACAGCGCGAAGAAATTCGCAGCCTGACCGGAAGAGGTCAGCATACCTGCGGTACCACCCTCAAGCGCAGCGATCTTGGTCGCAACATGGTCATTGGTGGGGTTCTGAAGACGGCTGTAGAAGTAGCCGGAAGCCTCCAGATCAAACAGCTTGCCCATGTCCTCACTGGTACTGTATTTGAAAGTCGTGGACTGAATAATCGGAATCTGACGCGGCTCGCCGTTTCCGGGAGTATAGCCGGCCTGTACACATTTTGTGTTGATGGTGTAATCGCTCATGATATCTCTCCAAATTCGTATAATGTTTTGCATTTCTGCAATGTTCTCAAAACATTATACTCCACTCGCAGGGAAATGTACAGTATTCCACCCACCCCGCTCGCCCGTTTTTTCGAAAAATAAAGAACTCCTTGTTGAAAAATCAATCGATTTGGAATAACCTAAAGAAAATAATGAATGATCGTCTCTTATTAAAGGATCGATGACCGCAGCCTCAATCAAAGCGGTTCAGATAAAAACATCAAGGAGTATATCGACATGACCGACAGACAGGAACAGATCACCGCCATGGCGGACAAGCACAAAGAACTGATGCTGGAAGCAGAACGCTGGCTTTGGAAACACCCCCAGACCGGTTACACCGAATGGGAGGCCAATGCATACCTCACGGAACGATTTGAAGCACTGGGTTACACGCTGACCCAGGCCGGCAATATTCCCGGCTTCATCACCGATGTAGATACCGGAAAGCCTGGCCCGATGCTCGCCATCATGGGCGAACTGGACGCGCTGGACATCGCCAACCATCCGGAATCCGTCAATGGCATGACCCACGCCTGCGGTCACCACGGCCAGGCTGCCACCATGCTCGGCATCGCTGCGGCACTGAAGGAGCCGGGCGCGCTGGACGGCATGTGCGGCAAGATCCGCCTGATGCTGGTCCCCGCCGAGGAAATGATTCAGCTGGACTTCCGTGAAGGTCTCCGCAAGCAGGGCATCATCAAATACAACGGCGGCAAGCCGGAATTCATGTACCGCGGTTTCTTTGACGGCGTCGATATTTCCCTCATGGTCCATGGTGCTGCCATGGACGGCGGCATGGAACTTGGCGGAAACAAGGGCATGAACGGCTGTGTAGCCAAAGTCTTCACTTATAAAGGCAAATCCTCACATGCCGGCGGTTCTCCGCAGGACGGCATCAATGCACAGTATGCAGCCATGCTGGGTCTGCAGGCCTGCAACGATCTTCGTGAAACCTTCCCGGATCAGGACCATGTCCGGTTCCACCCCATCATGAAGGGGGTCAACTGCGCAGTCAATATCATTCCGGATGAGATGAAGATTGAAAGCTATGTCCGCGGTTCTTCGCTTGAAGCCATCAAGCGTGAAAACGGAAAAATCAATCGTGCCCTGGCCGGCGCTGCGCTGGCGATGGGGGCCTGCCTGGAACTGAATGATCGCCCCGGTTACGCACCGGAGATCCACGATGTGGAATACATGCAGCTCACTGAACAGCTCTGCAAAGATCTGGTAGGCGATGATCATGTGGACTTTGATTATGAAGGCTGGAGCACAGGTTCCTCCGACTTCGGCGATGTCACCTGCGTCATGCCCGGCATGCAGCTCTGGTGCGCAGGCGCGTCCGGACACGGCCACGGCATCGACTATTTCATTACGGATCCCTACAAGCTGTGTGTCAACTCCGCCAAGATCCAGCTGATGGTGGCAGACGCCCTCCTGACCGACGGTGCTTCCAAGGCCAAGCATATCATCGAAAACTACAAGCCGCAGTTCCCGTCCATCAAGGCTTATCTGGAGTCCCTGGACCGGATCACGCTGGATAAGGAAGCCGTCATTTATAATGAGGACGGCACGGTAACGATGGATTTTGCCAATCGATAAAAAACAGCCTGTGAAAAACCTTTTTGATTTTTCACAGGCTGTTTTTTGGGATGGAACGCCTACGCACTTCCTTCGGAACTGTCCCCTCGGCGACCTCTCGGCTTCAAGGCTGGGAACGCCTACGCACTTCCTTCGGAACTGTCCCCTCGGCGACCTCTCGGCTTCAA
>CAMGCK010000014.1 GCA_946040795.1 uncultured Lachnospiraceae bacterium | reverse complement strand
ACAAAGAAACGGATGGAAGTATTCTCTTTTTATGACCATGCCGGAATCAGCAGACACTTGGAGAAGATGGCTGCGAAAGGATGGATGATTGAACGAATGAGTAACTTCGGTTGGGTATACCATCGCATCGATCCGAAACCTGTGAAGTTTGCTGTCTCTTATTATCCGAAGGCATCTGAATTTGATCCAGAGCCTACTGATGAACAAAAGACTTTCCATGAGTTCTGTGCCCACACTGGTTGGAAACTGGCCTGCACTTCCGCTCAGCTTCAGATTTTCTATAACGAGCAGGAGACCCCTACTCCTATCGAAACGGAGCCGGTGCTGGAACTCCAGAGCATCCACGCATCTGCAAAAAAGAGTTTCATTCCGTCTTATCTTCTCCTGCTGCTAATCTCAATTATGTGCGGCGGCTTATTTGTCAGTGGGATGCTCGGTGATCCCATCGGTCAATTAGCAAGTCCAGTAAAACTGTTTACCGGGCTGTGCTATCTTGTATTGTTGATTCTCTGTGTGGTGGAACTGATATGTTATTTTCGTTGGTATCACAAAGCAAAAAAATTAGCAGAACAAGGAGAATTTTTGAAGCCTGTAAGCACCTCCAGGTTCCAAAAAGTAATTTTAGGTGCCGTCATTATCGGTTTCATCTATTGGGGAATTAGTTTTATCTTTACTGTAGATAAATTGCGCAGATGGATTGGCATTGTCATGTGTTTCTATATGCCATTGCTGATATTGGCAGTAAACGCAACGAAAAATGCCCTTAAGAAACGAAAAGCTTCCCGTGGAGTCAATCGAACCATTACAATTCTTGTCGATTTTATCCTCGCCTTTGCACTGATGGGATTGATTACTTTCGGAACCTTAAAGCTTTCTTCCCTGGGATTCTTCGCCGATGAAGCAGAAGGCACTTACGAACACGGAGGAATGACTTGGGTTATTCATAACGATGAGCTTCCTTTAACGATTGAAGATTTGACAGGCGAAGAAAACGATGGATATACCAAAGAGCGAAGCGGGGATGAATCTCTCCTGCTTGGACAGTTTGTTTTGCGCCAGCGACCTCGATTTGATGCAGACAACTACAAGGAGCTTCATCAACTGGAATATACGATGGTATTTGTTAAACTCCCTGCGTTTTATGATATTTGTAAAACCCGTTTGGTTTATGAAGGGGAGAAATTGCACCCAATAAATGAAAGTCAATATATCGCACAGGATGCCATGAGCTGGGGTGCGAACGAAGTGTATCGACTGTACGATTCTGTCTATGGTTGGGAGAACAAATATCTTCTCTGCTATGATGATCTCATTGTAGAAATCAACTTCGATTGGGAACCTACACAGGAGCAAATGAAAATCGTTGGAGAAAAATTGAACCCATAATAGTGCTTTTATAGCAAAAAAGGAAGGTCATAGCAGTAACTTCATTCATGTTACTGTTATGACCTTTCACTTTAGCAATAAATCAATTCACTTAAAACAATCTCCTCCGCAGCATTGCGAATATTGTTCATAGCACCGACCCAGGCCATCTGGTCACGGGCTTTCAGTGCTTCGTTGATGCCCTTTCTTTCCTGCATCTGTCGGGTCAGCAGCTCCTTTCTCTCGTGCGCCTGGTCATCAATGGCATTCAGGTGGGACACCAGCTTGCCGTCCATCAAAAGCTCCGTGTAGAGCCAAGGACGATGTTCTTTGATATAATCTCTGTGCATACGGCCATACTTACCATATCGAGGTTCTTCATCTGCCGGTAATTCTAAATCCGGATAATACATCCCATCTGCTCCCAGCGTGTAGGTTCCGCCCATTTCTTCAAAAATTGACTTCATATGCTTTTCCTCCTTGAAATCAGCAACGACCTTTAGATCATTGCAAAATGTTCAAGAGCAGCTCGGATAGCATCTTCCTTTTCTTTTGGACACTGCGGCACTCTCTGATTTTCTTTCTGAGAGAAATTGTAATGTTCTCCTACTTCAATGCCGCACTTCCTCTTAATTTGGGAAATATATAATGTTGATACCTTTAAGCCAAATTCTTTCAGCACATAATCCTTGATTTCCTGATAAGTTGCTTTTGACTCGGCAGATGTAATATCCAATTCGTCCAAATCAAGGTCGACCTCTATTACATCATCCGGTTTTTGTTGGGACAAAAGAACAACCGTCTCCACATGCTCCGTAAACGGGAACATGTCCACCGGCTGGATCTTCTCCACCTTATAATGATTCTTCACAAAAAACTCCAGATCCCGCGCCAGCGTATCCGGTCCGCAGGAAACATACACAATGCGGCTCGGCTTCAGCCGGATGGCGGAGCGCATGAACTGTTCGGTACTGCCGGCGCGCGGCGGGTCCATGAGGACCACATCGGCGGTCTTTCGCTCGATGGCCATCTTCTGCATGAATTCACCGGCATCGCCCTGCACAAACTGCACATTTTCAATACCGTTTTCTCTTGCGTTGATCACTGCGTCATGCACAGCATCCTTGTTCAGCTCCACACCGATGACTTCCTTTGCCTTCCCGGCCGTGGACAGCCCGATGGTACCGATTCCGCAGTACGCATCGATCACGGTCTCTTCCCCGGTAAGCCCCGCAAAGTCCGCCGCAATCCTGTACAGCGCTTCCGTCTGCACCGGATTCACCTGGTAGAAGGAGGACGGCGAGATGCGGAACGTGCAGCCGCACAGCTTGTCTTTAATGAAGCCGGGACCGTAAATGGGCTTGGAATATGCGCCCAGCACCATGCTGGTATCGCGGTCATTCACATTGAGGACGATGGTTGTGATCTCCGGATGCGCGTCCCGAAGCGCTTTGACAAAATTGTTTTTTCCGGGCAGGATCGAAGAGGAAAGCACCAGCACCACCATGATCTCCCCGGTCGCGAACGCGCGGCGAATCAGAACGTGACGCAGCAGGCCATAGCCGGTATCCTCATCGTAGGTCTTCAGCTTAAAGGACTTTGCCAGCTTTCGGATGGTTACCATGATCTCCTGACTCTTTTTATCCTCCAGCATGCAGTCATCGATGTTTACCACATAATGCGTATTTCTTTCATAGGAGCCGGAAATGATATTATTCGAGCGGTCACGGTCAAACACATGATGGACCTTGTTTCTGTAATACATCGGATCCTTCATGCCGATGATGGGCTCCACCTTGCAGAAGCCGCCGAGGAGCTTTTCTTCCGATTCCTGTTTTTTCTTTAACTGTTCTTTATAAGCGACGCCCGACCAGACGCAGCCGCCGCATTTCTTTGAAACCGGACATCTCCGGAGTTTGTTTTCTGCCATTTATATTCCTTTCAAGCCGATGAAGGCCAAAAATATCACATTCTGTATTTTAGCACAACTCCCCTGTACATTAAAGAGAAAACAGCAAAAACCTTTCCAAGTGTACGAATAGTGTGCTATACTGACATTACTTTACCGGCTGCTTGCGGCCGTATTCTGGAGGAAAACATGAAACAGCTTGGACTTGATGCTTTTTTATCTTATCGTTTCTTATCGGAACTGAATTATTCACCGGACGGCAAACAGGCCGCCGTTGTTGCCGCATCCTGCGATACGGACAAGAATGCTTATGAATCCGCCATCTGGCTTTACAAAAACGGCAGCTTTATGAAGCTGACCGGTCTGAATAAAGAGCGAGGCTATGTGTGGGAGGATGATACGCACATCCTGTTCCCGGCAGCTCGTGCGGAAAAAGAACAGGAGGCCATGAAGAACGGGGATTCTGTGATCTACTATCGTATTTCCACGGAAGGAGGTGAAGCCGCTCCGGCCGTCACGCTGCCGTTTGCGGGAAGCCTTGTGAAGAAGCTTTCTGAAAAGGTGTGGATCTGCGCGGGTTCCATCGACCCGGCGTACCCGGACTACTACAAGATGACCGAGGAAGAGAAGGCAGACATCCGTAAGAAAAAGAAGGAAGAAGAGGATTACGAGATCTTCACCACGATTCCGTTCTACTTCAACAATGCCGGATTCACCCGCGGCATGCTGAACGCGCTGTACACCTTTGACACGGAAACGAAGGAAGCGAAGCGCATCACTCCGGCCGATATGAATGCATCCGGTCCGGTGGTTTTGAACGACAAGATCTATTATACCGCATCGCCCGCTTCCGAGGTTATGGAAGAGGGCGAGGATGAGGTCTACGTTTACGATCCGGCCACGGAAGGAACGAAGAAGCTCACAAATACCGATGGTCAGTCCATCTATTTCATCGAGAATGTGGACGGTACGCTCGTGGCCTGCATGGAGGAACTCTCCAAGTGGCACATTTCTCCGGAAGGAAAGTTCTACACGATCGACGCTGAAAGCGGCGAAGTGAAGCTCCTTCTTGACAATATGGACAATCTCTTTAACACCACCGGCAGTGACTGCCGCTATGGCCACAGCCGCAGCGTACAGGCTGCAAACGGCGCGCTGTACATTACGAAGACCATGCGGAACGACTGCAATCTGTACAAGCTGGGACTGGACGGCGTTATGACTCCGGTTATTGAAAAGGCCGGCGCAGTCGATGATTTCGCAGTAGCTCCGGACGGAACCGTCCTTGTAACCGGCATGTATAACGGCAAGCTGGAAGAAGTCTATGCGGTTGAAGACGGTGAGGCCAAGCAGGTCAGCTGCTTTAATGACGAAGTCCTGAAGGATGTTTATGTTGCGGAATATCAGAAGATGACCATTCAGTCCCGCGGCTGGGACATCGACGGCTGGATCCTCCTTCCGAAGGATTACGACGAGACCAAGACCTATCCGGCCATCCTGGACATCCACGGCGGTCCGCGTACCGTTTACGGCGAGATCTTCTACCATGAAATGCAGCTCTGGGCTAACATGGGTTATTTTGTATTCTTCTGCAATCCGGTAGGCGGTGCAGGCCGCGGCCGGAAGTTCGCGGATATTACGAATGCGTATGGTACCATCGACTACGAGAATCTGATGGATTTCACCGATGCTGTCCTTGAAAAGTACCCGCAGATCGATAAGGCGCGTGTGGGCTGCACCGGCGGTTCCTACGGCGGCTTCATGTCCAACTGGATCCTGGGTCATACCGATCGCTTCGCGGCCATTGCCACTCAGCGTTCCATTTCCAACTGGTTCTCTTTCTACGGTGTATCGGATATCGGCTACTTCTTCGTCAAGAATCAGCTTGGCAGTGACATTTACACAGAGGAAGGCCTGAAGCGTGTATGGGAACAGTCTCCCATTAAGTACATCAACAACATGAAGACTCCCACGCTGTTCATCCATTCCAATGAGGACTATCGTTGTCCGATGGAGCAGGGCATGCAGCTTTATACGCTGCTGAAGGAAAAAGGCGTTCCGACCCGCTTTGTATACTTCAAAGGTGAAAACCACGAGCTGTCCCGTTCCGGTAAGCCTCTTCACAGAAAGAAGAGACTTCAGGAGATCACGGACTGGATGGAGAAGTACGTAAAATAAAACAGATCGGCGGAATGACCGCCGGATGTAAAGAAACTGATATGTGCAGAAAACTTCTTGGAAATGCTTGACGACAGGGGCGCAGTTGTATCGGAGAACCGGGGAGAATAAGAAAATGTTTGACGAAACGATCAAAAATAATTATCTGGCAATTCTGCGTGAAGAACTGATTCCGGCGATGGGCTGCACAGAACCCATTGCCCTTGCGCTTGCGGCGGCAAAGGCTGCGGCGGTACCATTCAGCAGATCAAGGCAACCATCGACAATACGCTGGCCAATATTCCCGGTGTCATCTGCGACGGTGCCAAGATCTCCTGTGCAGCCAAGATCGCGTCCAGCCTGGATGCGGCCATGATGGCACATCATCTGGCGATGAAGAACAAGGAATATGCGGCGTATACCGGTATTCTGAAGGAGGATGCGGGAGAAACCATCAGCTGTGTGGGTTACATCGGCAAAGTGGGCATGCATCAGACAGATAAGGAAATCATTAAGATGATGCTGGCAGAATAGAAAGGAGGCAGTATGGTAGACTGCATCATTATCGGCACGGGGCCTGCGGGGCTTTCGGCCGCTTTGAATCTGAAGACATACAATAAGTCAACCATCTGGTTCGGCAGCAAAAGCTTGTCGGCAAAAGTACTGAAAGCAGAAAAAGTCGTAAACTACCCGGGTATGCCGTCCGTTTCCGGCGCGGAGCTTTTTGAGGCCTTCAATGCGCATGTGCAGGCGGCCGGGCTGGAGATCACGGAGAAGACTGTAACCATGATCGGCTCGATGGGAAACAGTTTCATGGTTCTTGCGGACAATGAGATGTTTGAAGCAAAGTCGCTGATCCTGGCCATGGGCGTTGTGAGCGCCAAGCTTCTGGAAAATGAGGATCGGCTTCTGGGACGCGGCGTCAGTTACTGCGCGACCTGTGACGGGATGCTGTATAAGGGAAAGAACATTGCCGTACTGACAAATGATCCCAAGTACGAGCATGAGGTACAGTATCTCGCGGAACTTGCGGCTGAGGTGCATTTCTTCCCGGCGTACAGGAACCCCGGGGTCACAGGAACTAATATAACACAGTCGCTGGATCTTCCGGTGGCCGTAAACGGTGAAAATCGCGTGGAAAGCCTGACACTTCGAAGCGGAGAAGTGCTTCCGGTGGACGGTGTTTTCTGTCTCAGAAATGCCATCGCGCCGGCTACGCTGATGCCGGGGCTTGCCGTGGCGGACGGTCATATTACGGTGGATCGCTCCATGGCAACCAATATACCCGGCTGCTATGCGGCAGGAGACTGTACGGGACGTCCGTATCAGTACGCCAAGGCTGTGGGCGAAGGTAATGTGGCGGCGCATTCCGTTATTGAATATCTTGCAGAAAAGTAAACAAAAAAGGGAGTGTGAAAAAACGAGAAATCGTTCTTTCGCACTCCATTTTTCGTTGTCTTAGGACATCGGGAAACGTCCCCGGCGTCCCGGTCACAGCACGTAGCTCATCATGAAGATCCATTTGTCAGCGGTTGCGATCCAGACTTCTTTATAGGTTGCCGTAGCGACCTGCGGCCACCAGGGTTTGTCGTGATCCATGTAGGTCTGCATGCCAACCGGCAGCTGGCCGATGGTCGTACCCGGCTGCACGGTGTACTCATCGGTCCATTCCGGACCCTCACCATACAGCAGTGACTGACCGAAAGGATTCTTTCCGGTGACCCATTCCAGCTGGGAGACGGCAATGTCATAAAGCTCCTTATCACCGGTGACCCGTGCGGCAGACGCGGCACAGACCGCTTCCGTCAGCTGCACATTGGTATTGCCGCGGAAGGAATACCACACCGGGAAGATCCGCAGGTAGACCTGCTTCTCTGGATCCAGACAGATGCCGTTCTCAACCTGCGGGCGAAATCCCGGGAGACAGGTCTCATCGGCCCAGATGGTGCTTTCAAAGGTCAGTTCCGGCTCGCGCTCTGCTTCATCCGCAAAGTAGATGCCTTCAGGAAGGATGCCGTAGGGCGCGCCGAATCCGGCAATCGTTTTGTAGTACTCCGCAGAAAGCTCCGCACAGCGGCGCCATTTTTGGGCTTCCTCGTGATCCGGCAGAACTTCCAGCAGGAGTTCCATGCTGAGGGCTTCATATTCCTCAAAGGAATGATGCGCGTGATGCCACGGCAGGGTATGCGCGCGGTCCACATAGAAGAAGCCTCGGATCGGAATCTTCCAGTCCGGAGTGTCCTGCTGCTGGCATTCCATGATACGAGCGGCAAAATCGACCGCGTACTGTGTATACTCGGTACGGCCGGCACGGACCAGCGCCGCAGCCGCTGCGGCAGCCGGTCCAAAGATCTTGATTTCAAAGAGTTCCCTGCGGGTGGAGGTATCGCCGTTTTTGATGCGTTCCATCATGCCCATCGCATGGTCGTAATCCTGTGCGGCCAGTTTCAGCGCGTAATCCGCCATGTTGTCGTCATAGCCGCGGAGAGAGTAGGCTCCGAGGGCTTCTGCAAATGCGCAGACCAGGTTATTGTAGGGAATCTCCATGGCTTCGGAGATAATATCGTCATAACTGCCGATAATGCCGTCCGTCCAGATGGAGCTTGATGAGTAATCGGCACGGAAACCATCGCCGAACTGCGTTTTTACCACGTACTGCAGGCCCCACAGCGCTTCTTCCATGGCACGGCGGTACAGACGCGGATTCTTGCCCTTCAGACGGTCGCAGAGCAGGAAGAAGGCAGCGGTGGCATCGGCGGTGTTGCTCATACCCTGAGCCAGATCGGCAGCGTCATGCCAGCCGCCGTTTCCGCTGAGCTTCAGATTGCCGTGATGAACCAGAAGGTCGGTGTGGCAGGCCATGTGTTTTCCGCGGACATAACAGCCGCAGCGCTGAGACAGGAAGAAATTGATGACCTTCCAGCAGGAGGGCTCCCAGGTGTCCGCCGCTACGCGGAAGACCGGACTCTTGCAGCGTTCCGTTTCGATGTAATATTCACCTTCTTCGCGGATCTCGGAGAAATCCGCTGTATTCAGGACCTCATCGCCAAGGACGATGTGTTCCAGCCGCCCGTTCAGCACTTCTTCATCCGTATCGGCCTTCAGCACGCGGAACATGGGAATGTCACGGGTCAGTACCGGCGGAAGAATGGCTTTCTTGGGGGCATCCGGGGTGTAACCGCCGCCGGATACGATGATCTTTCCATCTGCCGGAGTCCAGCCTTCCTCATTGTCCGCGTTCACCTTCTGCAGTTCCAGATCGGAAATGTACCAGGTCAGAGTATCATCGCTGTCCGGCTCATGGCCGCACATGTCATATTCAATGCCGATGCCGGTGACCGCGTCGCGGGGAAGCATGGGCATTTCCAGCGTGATATGGTTCCATTCATGCGTTTTCAGCGCAAAGTTATGATGACCTACCCGGCCAAAACGGTCCGGCGACTTCAGTTCACCGTCGTTTCTTAACTGCAGGCGGAGCGTAATGGATTTCATGCCGTGGATGTCCGGATAGATCCAGACGGATATGCGGTTCCATTCCGTCAGATCTTCGCGGTCCATGACACGCAGCGCGCCGGGTTCGGTATAAATTCGGCCGCGCGCAGCATTCGGAAGCCAGTCCGGCAGATTGGTGGGGCAGGTCATTTTCAGCGTGGTGTGACCGCTAAAGAGAACGGTATTGCTGAGTGAAATATCGATATAAGGTGTCAGGGTGGTCCAGTGGTCCAGCGAAGTCATGTCATCGACCAGGCGGGACTTGCGGACTTCCTTTTGAAGAAGACGGTAGGTGTTGGTTTTGGTGTGATCGATGGGCAGCATCTCGTGCACATCATAGCTTTCATCCAGCTGTTTCAAAAATTGCGGGTCCATGGTATCCTCCGTTATTGCTGTGTTGGGTGTCGGCAGCCGTCCGCGGTATTTGATCGGCGGATCAGCGGGTATCTTTGCCTGAATTATAACATGGTTTATTGATTGAACAATACCTCGAAACCGGAGAACTTGTATATTTTTTGTGATAGGACCTTTTGTGCCGGCGGCTTCTCGAAAGTTCCTTGAATAGCGGCTCCGTTTATGGTACGATGCTATCAGTGTGTTTTGCCCTCTGGCAGAGGAGGTTTTATGAAATGTTCAGGATGCGGCGCAGAGATGCGCTTTGATCCGGCCACGCAGAATGTTGTCTGTGACCACTGCGGCGCCTCCAAGGATCCGTTCTTTGCGGAAGAACAGTGCAGGATCGTGGAAGGCAGTCACGGCGAGTCCTATCTGGAGGCGGAGGTGTTTCAGTGCCCGCAGTGCGGCGCACGGCTTTTAAGCACCGACGCGACCGCCATCACCTTCTGCAGTTACTGTGGTTCATCTGTTGTTCTGGAAGGGCGGCTGGAGCAGGAAGAAAAGCCGGATTATATCATTCCTTTTAAGAAAACAAAGGAAGAAGTTGAAAAATTATACAAGCATAAGGTGAGCCGTGCACTGTTTGCGCCGTCTTATATGAAATCGGACGATGTGGTCTCCAGGTTCCGCGGAATCTATATGCCCTACTGGGTCTATTCCATGCAGAACGCCGATGGCCTACGCGCGAACGGCAAGGTCGAGGAGCGCCACGGCGACTACATTTACACATACAGTTATCTGGTGAGCGCGGACTATGACGCGGAATACAAGGGCTTGTCCTATGACGCGTCCTCCGTATTTTCCGACAGCCTGAGCGAGGCCATCGCCCCGTTTGATGTTCACGACCGCGTACCCTTCAAGACTGCTTACATGAGCGGCTTCTACGCCGATACCCGTGACGTCAAGCCGTATGTCTATATTGACAATGCATCGGAGGTGGTCTCAAAGGACATCGCCGGAAAAGCAGCCGGTCATCCTTCCTTTGGTATCCACGGCGCCACTGCAAATGAAGTGGAGAAATCCGTGCGGTTACGGACGGATCACACCGGTGGTTATTTCCCGGTATGGTTTCTGGCCACACAGAGCCGTGACAAGAGCCGTGTAAGCTACGCAGTCGTCAACGGTCAGACCGGCAAGGTGGCGGCGGACATGCCCATTGATTTTGGCAAATACCTGCTGGGATCGTTGATTCTGGCAATTCCGATCTTCCTGATCCTGGCATTTGCCGTTCCCATGACACCGCTGATCCTTTCTGCCGCAGTCGTTGTTTTTGCGATCGCGAGCCTGATCCTGGCCAATGTGCTGCTGAATGATGTGTACCGCCGGGAAAACCAGCTGGACGATGAAGGTCTTCAGTTCGCGCAGGATCACTCTGAGGATAAGGCACAGTACAAGCTGTACGGAAAATTCAGCAAGGAAAAAGCACCGGGAAAGATCAAAAAGACCTGGAAGGTGCTGCTGGGACTTGCAGTCGTGGCAGCGGTCATCTTCTTAAATACGCAGGTCCGGGTCGCTGCGACGGCATCGGACATGTGGATCTACGGAGCAGCCGCGCTGTCCATGGGGCTGAACATCTGGACATTCTTTGATATTGTAAAAGCCTATAACCAGCTGACTACCCGGAAGCCGCCGCAGATGGGCGCTCGAGGAGGTGATGAACGTGCTTAAAAAATTCATTCCCGTGATACTTGCACTGTGCGTTCTGATCCTGCCGGGACTTCAGGCCAAAGCCGAATGGGGCATTGCCTATACGGATCCGGAAACCGGATACGCAGTCGTTATGGATGACCAGGCCGATCTTCTGACGGACGCGGAAGAAAATGATCTGGTGGAGACCATGAAGCCGCTTACGGCATACGGTCATGTCATGTTCACAAGTATCGATTACAATCCCAGGAATTCCACTTACAACTATGCTGCGGAATATATTTACAACAGCATCGGCAATGACAGCGTGACCATGTTCATCATTGACATGGACACACGCTATCTGTACCTGATGACGAACGGACGCGCGCGGCAGCTTCTGAATGATCAGAAATGTAATTCCATCACGGACAATGTTTATAAATACGCGTCCGGCGGCAATTATGCCACCTGCGCGAAGCAGGCTTTCAGTCAGGCGGGCGCGCTGCTGGAGGGTAAACGCATTGCTGAGCCGATGCGCTATGTGACCAGTGCCATTCTGGCGCTTCTTTCAGCCCTGTTCATTAATTTCATCATCGTTTATGTGTCCTCCCGTGTGCATAAGACCAGCGACCATGATCTGCTTTCTGTTGCCGAGCAGCGGTTTGTCATGGACGATCCGTCGGTGGCGCTTATCGGGACGAGCAAGCGTTATTCACCGCAGAGTAAATCCAGCAGCGGCGGAGGCGGCGGTGGACGCAGCGGCGGAGGCGGATTCTCAGGCGGCGGCGGTGGTCATCGATTCTAAACACTGTCTGAATGCAATAATACACCCGCAGATCTGCTGCAGATGATTCGGAGCACAGCGGACTGCGGCTGACAAGGAGAAAACATGAACGATCTTCATATTACGGAAGAGCAGGTGAAAAGCCTGTATGAGACCCGCTTTATCAAGGTCTTTGATCTTCAGTATGCGGAAGGGAAGCATTATTATGATGCCACCCGCAGAAACAAAGAGGATCTGGTTGCCATAAAAAGCGAGGAAGAGTTTAAAAACATGCTGCCCGATGCGGTGACCTGCATCGTGGTATTGAAAACACCGGGGGAGGAACCCAGACTTCTCATGTCGTATGAGTATCGTTATCCCACGGGACATTATCTGTTAAGTCCGCCGGCCGGACTCATCGACCCGGAGGACCGGGAAGCGGACCAGCCGCAGGTCGTCACCGCAAAGCGGGAGATTTTGGAGGAGACCGGCATTACGGTAAAGGATACGGACCGGGTTTATACGGTCAATCCGTGTCTCTTTTCAACACCGGGCATGACCGATGAGAGCAATGCGTTAGTGGCAGCCGTGGTCGATGTCCCTGACCTTTCCATCCTGAAGCAAACCGGCGCCGTGGGTTCCGAACGCTTTGACGGTTTTGCGCTCCTGACGGAAGCTGATGCAAGAGCTGTATTAAAGAACGGACGCGATTCAAACGGTCACTACTATTCAGTCTATACCTGGGCTGCGCTTTTGTATTTCACAGCAGGGCTGTGGAAAGAATGAATCACAAAATAAGAAGAATGCCGGAAACGGTCATCTGATATGAGAATGCAGATGACATTTGCAAGCTGAAAAAACGAACATGGCAACAAGGAGGAACAGACATGAAATATCGTAATGACAGATATGGCAATCCTATTTCAATTCTGGGTTATGGCTGCATGCGCTTTTCACAGAAGGGCGGCAAACCGGATGTGGACAAAACAGAGAAGGAGATCATGGCGGCTTATGAAGCCGGCGTGAACTACTACGATGCGGCGTATACCTATCCGGGCATTGAGGCAGCGCTGGGTGAGATTCTGGAACGCAATCATATTCGTGATAAGGTAAAGATCGCCACCAAGTTCCCGCATTACATGCTGAAGAAGAGTGAGGACATTGAACGTTACTTCCAGGAGGAGCTGAAGCGTCTTCGTACCGATCATGTGGATTATTATCTGATGCACATGCTGACGGACATCGGTGCGTGGAATCGAATCAAGGACCTGGGCATCGTGGAGTGGATCGAATCCAAAAAGAAGAGTGGTGAGATCCGCCAGATCGGATTCTCGTACCACGGCAATACCGACATGTTCAAAAAGCTTCTGGACGATTACGACTGGGACTTTACACAGATCCAGTACAATTATATGGATGAAACATCCCAGGCGGGTGTGGAAGGTCTGCATTATGCTGCGGCAAAGGGCATTCCGGTCATCATCATGGAACCGCTTCGCGGCGGACGTCTGGTCAATAACCTGCCCAAAAACGCGGAGGAACTGTTTGAAAAGCATCCCATCAAGCGCACTCCGGCCGAGTGGGCATTCCGCTGGCTGTGGAATCAGCCGGAAGTCACCTGTGTTCTGTCCGGCATGAATTCGCTGCAGATGGTGGAGGAAAACGTGAAGAGCGCATCGGAGGCGGAAGCCGGTGAGTTTACTGCAGAAGATGAGAAGCTTCTGAAAGATGTGACGGCTGCCATCAACTCTAAAATGAAGGTAGGCTGCACCGGCTGCCGTTACTGCATGCCGTGTCCCAGAGGGGTCGATATTCCCGGTACCTTTGCAAGTTATAACCGCCGTTATACCGAGGGCTGGATCAGCGCGGAAAAGGAATATATGATGTGTCAGGTGCTCCGCAGGGATCCCACGGTTGCTTCTTTGTGTGTGGAGTGCGGAAAGTGCGAGAGCCATTGTCCGCAGCACATTGAGATCCGCAAGGAACTGAAAAACGCGCGGAAGGTCCTGGAAGGACCGGTCATGAAGGTGATTGAAGCCATCGTGCCGCATGTGGTGAAATATTGATCACAGACCGTGACGGCAGAAATATTTGTGTACTGAAAACGCAGTGAACGCTTTTGAATAGAATACCGCGCGAAAGGCCGCGGGAAGGAGAATATATGAAGGTTGATGAGAGATTGCTGAAGTATGTGGCCTTTGAGACCACATCGCATGAGGAAAGTGAAACGGTTCCGTCCTCCGCGAAGGAACTGGAACTGGCAAAATTCCTGGAAGAAGAAATGAAGGCTGTAGGTCTTCAGAGTGTAAAACTGGATCAGTATGGTTATGTATACGGCTGGCTGCCGGCGTCCGAGGGCTGTGAAAATGAGCCGACCATCGGCCTCATTGCGCACATGGACACTTCAGAGGCGGTATCCGGTGCCGACATCAAGCCGCGCTACGTGGATTATGAAGGCGGCGATATTCAGCTGAATGACAAGGTGAAGATCAGCGTGGAGGATTTCCCCTTCATGACGGAATTCGTGGGTCAGAAGCTCATCGTGACCGATGGTACCACGCTCCTCGGTGCTGATGACAAGGCCGGCATCTCCGAGATCATGACCGCTGTGGAATATCTGATCGCGCATCCGGAAGTCAAGCACGGCCGTATTGCCGTCGGCTTCACGCCGGATGAAGAGATTGGCCGCGGACCGGACTATTTTGACATCCCGGGCTTCGGCGCAGACTTTGCCTACACGGTGGACGGCGGTTTCCTGGGCGAGCTGGAGTATGAGTGCTTCAACGCCGCGTCCGCAAAGATCACCGTGAACGGCGTCAATATTCATCCGGGTTCTGCAAAGAACAAGATGAAGAACGCTGTGCTTATTGCCAACGAACTGATTTCCATGCTGCCTCCGGCAGAGACTCCGGCGCACACGGAGGGCTACGAAGGCTTCTATCATGTGGGTGACATCGCCGGCAATGAGACCGAGGTGAAGATCGGCATGATCATTCGCGATCACGACCGCGTAGTCTTTGAGAGCCGCAAGGAATATGTGGCCAAGGTGGCTGAATTCCTGAACAAGAAGTACGGGGAGGGTACGGTGGTTGCCAACATCCGTGACAGCTACTACAACATGAAGGAAAGGATCCTGCCTGTCATGTTTGTCATTGACCGGGCGGAAAAGGCCATGCAGGAGGCCGGCGTGAAGTCCATTACCATGCCCATCCGCGGCGGCACAGACGGAGCAACCCTGTCCTTAAAGGGTCTGCCCTGTCCGAACCTGTCCACCGGCGGCGGAAACTTCCACGGCATCCATGAATTTGTCAGTGTACCGGCCATGGAAAAGATGGTGGAGATCCTGGTCAACATCGTAAAGGTGGAAGCATGAAGCAGGAAAGAATTTACCCGCGTGCGATAATCACGAAAAAGGGCATTCGCTGGGTGGAAAACGGCCATCCCTGGATCTACGAGCAGGAAGTCATCCGCATGGAAAACTGTGCGGATCCGGAAGAAATTGAAAACGGAAGTCTGGTGGATGCCATCGGTGAAAACGGCAAGTACCTGGGCACCGGTTTCATCAGCAAAAAGAGCAGGATCCGCGTGCGTCTTCTGTCTCACAACGCCAATGATCGCTTTGATGAGGCTTTCTGGACTCGCCGCATTCGTTACGCACTGGACTACCGCAAGGTGGTCATGGGCGATGATTTCTCCGCCTGCCGCCTTATTTTCGGCGAGGCCGACGGTTTCCCCGGCCTTACCGTGGACCGTTTTGACAATCTTCTTTCCACGGAAGTGCTGTCCATTGGCACGGAGAAGATCAAGGACATGCTGTACCGCATCCTGGTCGATGAGCTGGAAAAGGACGGCGTGAAGATCGATGGTTTATTTGAAAGAAACGAAGCAGCGATCCGTGAGCTGGAAGGCATGGAAAAATACAAGGGCTGGTACAACCTTCCCGGAAAGGAGATACCGGCATCTGCTGTAACGGAGATCGTCGAGAACGGGGTCCGCTACGAAGTGGATGTGGAGAACGGCCAGAAGACCGGTTTCTTCCTGGATCAGAAGTACAATCGGCTGGTGGTGGCACGTCTTGCCAAGGGCCGTAAGGTGCTGGACTGCTTCACGCACACCGGCTCCTTCGCACTGAATGCCGCCATGGGCGGAGCCGAGCATGTGACAGCCGTGGATATTTCCGCGTCCGCCATTGAAATGGCACGCAAAAACGCGGAACGGAACGGCCTGACGGACCGCATGGATTTTGTCGTGGCCGATGTCTTTGATCTTCTGCCTTCACTAATTGAAAAAGGCGGTCATCCCTACGATTTCATCATCCTGGATCCGCCGGCCTTTACCAAGTCCAGAAAGACTGTGAAGAACGCGGAAAAGGGATACAAGGAAATCAATCTCCGCGCGCTGCGTCTTCTGCCCCGCGGCGGTTACTTTGCCACCGCTTCCTGCAGCCACTTCATGCCCAGTGAGGAATTCGTGAAGATGCTGAAGAGTGCCGCGCTGGATGCTGGTGTGGAACTGAAGCAGATCGAAGCGCGTCAGCAGGCGCCGGATCATCCGATCCTCTGGAATGTACCGGAAACGGATTATCTGAAATTCTATTTGTTCCAGGTAGTGTAAATATAAACGGCGGGGAAACATCGGTGGGAAGCATCAGTGGGAAAACATCTGCTGAAAGCAGCAGTGGAATACATCTGCAAAAAACTTCAGCGGGAATGCGTCGGAAGAGAGAAATAGATATGCTTATTTCCTCTCTTTGTGGGTTTACACTGAATGAGCGCGGTGTTAAAATAGCCGTATAAACTTAAGGAGGTCCTATTATGGAATGGATTTTACCGTTAATTATTTTTGTTCTCATTCTCTGGCTGGTACTTGCGAACATCGTCATCGTTCCGCAGGCCACACAGTACGTCGTTGAACGTCTGGGTAAGTACAACCGTACCTGGGGGGCCGGTCTTCATATCAAGGCTCCGTTCATTGAAAGAATCGCTAAGAAGATCACCTTAAAGGAACAGGTTCTCGATACTCCGCCGCAGCCGGTTATCACCAAGGATAACGTTACGATGCAGATCGACTCCATCATTTACTACCACATTTTCGATGCGACCCTGTTCGCATACGGTGCAGTGGATCCGATCTTCGCGCTCGGCAACCTGTCCGCTACGACCCTGCGTAACATCATCGGTGAACTTTCTCTCGATGAGACTCTGACTTCCCGTGACACCATCAACGGCAAGCTGACCATGACTCTTGATGATGCAACGGACCGCTGGGGTATCAAAGTCAGCCGCGTGGAATTAAAGAACATCATGCCGCCGGCTGAGATCCGCGCATCCATGGAAAAGGAAATGAAGGCTGAGCGTGACCGTCGTCAGACCGTACTTGAGGCAGAAGGTCACAAGCAGGCTGTTATCACCAGAGCAGAAGGTGAGCGCCAGGCTATGGTGCTCGCTGCAGAAGGTGAGAGAGATGCAAAGATCGCTCGTGCAGAAGGTGAAGCAAGAGCTATTTATCTTGCGAAGAAGGCTGAGGCCGATGGTCTGAAGGCTTTAAAGGAAGCTTGCGCAGACGCAGCAGTGCTTGAACTGAAGCGCTACGAGGCCCTGATCAAGATGGCCGATGGCCATGCAGCAAAGATCGTCATCCCCACCGATGTCGTACAGCTTACTAAGCAGAACGTGCTGTTCAGTGAGACGACCGGCCTGGGCGATGTTACCGAAGCCGCTCCGTACGAAGCAGAGCCGGAAAAGGAAGATCCCTGCTGCGATACCAAGTATTGATGAATTGAGGAAACATTTATGAAAAAATTTACCATCACCATGGAGAACGGCGGTGTCATGACCGGCGAGCTTTATGAGGATATTGCACCGATCACCGTAGAAAACTTTGAAAAGCTTGCAAACAGCGGTTTCTATGACGGCCTGATCTTCCATCGCTGCATCCCGGGCTTTATGATACAGGGCGGTGACCCGGAAGGCACCGGCATGGGCGGACCCGGCCATCACATTAAGGGCGAGTTCGCAGCGAACGGTGTACCGAATGATCTGAAGCACACCCGCGGCGTCATTTCCATGGCACGCTCACAGATGCCGGATTCCGCAGGCAGCCAGTTCTTCATCATGGTAGCCGATGCTCCGCATCTGGATGGCCAGTATGCTGCATTCGGTAAGGTTACCGAAGGTATGGAAGTGGCCGATGAGATCGTGAATGTGCCGAAGGAAAAGGTACAGAGCTGGTTCGGTATGCGCGAAAGCGATAAGCCGGAAGTCGATCAGAAGATGGCATCCATTCGCGTAGAGTAAGCGGGAATTATAAACGCACAAAAAGGGCGGTGTGAAAAAATCAGAATGATTTTTTCACACCGCCCTTTTGGGTTTTATTCTATTGAAATTGTATTGGGCTTTGTCCGTAAAAAGTTGACAAATCGTGGCCGGTGGCAACAAACGGGCAAAGCCCTACGGCCACGACCGCGATTCCTTCGGAATCGTCCCCTCGACTCCGTCTCGGCTTCATCGTGGCCTTACCACGGAATTTCTCTGCCCTTTGCGTCACGAAGCAGCAGATTCAGCTCATCATCACGTGTCGGCTCTGTCGGTCCGTCGATGTAGCGGTCACGTGTGAAATACACGAACGCTGCAGCTGCAGCCTGCTCTACCGGTACTTCTCCGGTCATCGGATCGAAGAGACGGAAGGTGTACCCTCTTGAAATGAGTGTGTTTTTGGTGATGGTCAGAATCTGATGAAGCGCGGCCTTTGCCATATTGCGCGCGAAACCGGTGGTTGCTTCACTGTACTGAATGGAAGAAGCCTTGGAACTTAAGAAGCAGACGCGGCGTCTTCCGGAAAGGAAGAGGATGGCGTTCTGCAGCTTGGCGATGGGCTCATTGACATTCTTTTCATAAGCTTCCATGCCGGCTTCTTCAGAAAGGCCCTCGCCCAGGGCACGATCATCGTCCGCGGGCGAAAAGTCTGTGGTATCAATGAAGAATTCAATACCGGACTGCAGTTCTGTTACGACCGGAATGCCGTTCTTTTCAAAGAGGGCAGCCAGTGCTTTTGCAAAATCGTTGTCGAGTGTAGTGAAATATGCGCTGTACATACAGAACCTCCTTAGAATGAAAGCTCGCGGCCCATGTAGTCCACGAGGACCAGCCGGTCTTCATCGATGCGGTCTTCCAGAATCTGGCGGACAGCTTCACGTGCGGAAACAGCCGGATCCACAATGCCCCCTTCACCCAGCGTCTTGTCTGCGCCCATGCGCTTCATCCAGCCCGGCTGGTACAGACGGAAGGTAAAGCCCTCCGGACGCAGGGCGTTGAAGATCATGCGGACGCCCAGGTTCAGCGCGGTTTTGGTCATGGCATAACGCATGCCGCCGGTACGGCGCATTAAACGTACGGATGAGATCTCACTGGAGGTGAAGAAAAGGCGGCGATAGTCACTCTTTCTTAGAAGCGGAAGCAGCGTGTCCACCAGCATCGGTGCGGCATAGGAATTGGTGCGGAAGAACATCGCCAGCGTGTCAGTATCCAGCATGGTAGTGGAGGAAATATCATCGGTGGGGGCACCGCCCATGACGGCTGCATTGGAAACCAGGAGGTCCAGCTTGCCGACCTTTTCGGCGATAATATCACGGACTTTTTTCATGTCATCACCGGACTTGCTGTCCAGCTTGACCGGATAAATTTCGGGGTAACTTTCTGCAAGTTCATCCAGCAGGCTGTAGTCTTCCAGGTATTTACCTGCAAAAACACGCCAGCCGTGATCCAGCAGTTCCTTGACGATGCAGTAGCCCAGTCCACGGTCTGCGCCGGTAACGAGGGCTGTGCGAATTTCAGTCGTATTCATGTCAGTCTCCTTATGATGTATTTGTGCTGCAGGATCGGTGATCATACCCGCGCAGCAGAATGGGTGAGCCGCTTGAATTCAGTCCCGGGCGGGCTCTGTTTACAGTCGATTTTACGCCTGTTTTCACAGATAATCAAGTCGTCATTTACAAACTTGATGAATGTATATGCTTTATTATTTTATAGTTTATTTACACGAAAAACTATGCTATACTACTTCCAAATATGTAAATTCGGAAAGCAGGGTCATGCGCGGCATGATCCAAGAGGAGGCGGCCATTGATTTACTCAACGATCTGCCATATTGAAAAAGACGGAAAGTGGCTGATGCTGCTTCGCAATAAAAAGAAAAATGATCTGAATGAGGGCAAATGGATCGGCATCGGCGGGAAAAGAGAGGCCGATGAGACCATGGAGGAATGCTGCATCCGCGAATGCCTCGAGGAGACCGGACTCACTGTGATCCGACCGGAATTTCACGGCGTGGTCCACTTCCGCAGCGATAAGTGGGAAGCGGAAGAAATGTATGTATATACAGCGCCGGAGTTCACCGGCGAATTGAACGAGGACTGCTCGGAAGGTACGCTTCGCTGGATCCCCAAAGAGGATATTTTATCGCTGAATCTCTGGGCCGGGGACCGGCTGTTTCTGACGCCGCTTCTGACGGGCGGGGTGATGCCGGAAATGACGCTTCGTTACGTGGGCGATGACCTCGTGGAGCATTACGAAGGACCGGAGAAAGAACAAAAAACTAAAAGAAGGACAACATTTTGACAGGACCTGGAACGATAATCAATACAGCCGCCATTGTGATTGGCGGTTTTGCCGTTTGATTTGTAAAAGAATTTGAATATCCGTGAGAACGACAGAGGGGTTGTCAGAGGTCGTGAACATGGTGAGAATATATGCCTGGGAAAAGGGCAGGAGGAAATGATGGAAAAATCAGGAACACAGCTGATTGCTGAGATCACGGAAGCTGTTAAAAAATGCGGCGAGATCATGAAGAATGCGGACCGCAGTGAAGCAAACATCGAACAGAAGGCGGGACATGCCAATTTTGTGACCGCTTATGATAAACTGATTCAGAAGACCATTCAGGGACTTCTTTATGAAATCCTGCCGGAAGCGGTTTTCGTGGGCGAGGAAGAAGATGTACATGCGCAGATCGAAAAGGGTTACAGCTTCATCGTGGACCCCATCGACGGCACCACGAACTTCATCAAGGACCTGAAGCAGAGCGCTATTTCCGTGGCACTGTTAAAGGACGGCAAGCAGTACATCGGCGTCTGCTACAACCCGTATCTGGACGAAGTGTTTACGGCGGAAAAGGGCTGCGGCGCGTTTTTAAACGGTCAGCCGATCCACGTTTCCAACAGCCCGCTGGAGCAGGCCATCGTCGGTTTCGGTACTTCTCCGTACAATCCGGAGCGCTGGGACAAGACCTTTGAGATGGTCAAGGATTACATGGCAAAGGCGCTGGATGTCCGTCGGATGGGTTCCGCGGTCATCGATCTCTGCAACGTGGCATGCGGCCGCTATGAGATCTTCTTTGAGATGCAGCTTTCCCCGTGGGATTACGCTGCTGCGTCTCTTGTCGTAAAGGAAGCGGGCGGTATCGTCACCATGCTGGATGGTGAGACTCCGCTGACCTTTGATAAGCCCTGTTCCGTATTTGCAAGAAACATGGATTGAGTTGAGCTTCATCGACAGACAGTGAATTGATGATCCGTTTATCGGACGAATAAAATAATTATTTATGCTTGCAGGAGTAGACACAATATGAGCAAGAAGTATGACATTTTCGGCATTGAGTCCGGCTGCCTGGACTTAAATGTCTGCATCAATGAGATGCCGGAACTGAACCGCGGCACCGGTGTGACCGACTTAAGCTGGCAGGGCGGCGGCAAGGTATCTTCCGGTATCATCGCATCCGCACGCCTGGGCGCAAAGTGCACCATCAGCGGGATCTACGGCGATGATAGCTACGGCCGTTTCTGCTATGAGGATTTCAAGCGCCACGGCGTCAATGTTTCCAACGTGATCCTGGATCCGGGCAAGACCACCTCTCTGGACATTGTTGTTGCAGAGAAGAAGTCCATGACCCGTACCATGCTGTTCTATCCGGGTACCTGCCGCCGCATGACCGAAGCGGATGCGGATTGGGGCCTTTTAAAGGATTCCCGCTACCTGTTTATTTCCGGCGCTTCTGAAATGACCCGCCGCGCCGTTCAGGTCGCTAAGGAGAACGGAGTTGAAGTCTTCATCGATGCCGATGGCCACTCCCCGGAATTGGAAGCCATGATCCCGGACATCGATATCTTCATCGGCTCCGAATTTGTATTTGATGTCATGTTCCCGGGCGCAAAGGCCAAGGGTATTGAAAACCTGGAAGAAGAGTGCCGCAACATTCAGGCACGCGGACCCAGGATCGCCATCTTCACCTTCGGCGAAAAGGGCTGCGCAGGCGTTGACGAAAACGGCTTCTTCACGGTACCGGCATTCAATGTGGATGTCATCGATACCGTCGGCGCCGGCGATATTTTCCACGGCGCATTCATTGCAGAGTACGCACAGGGCAAGAGCGCAAGAGAGTGCGCACTGCTGGCGAGCGGTACCTCTGCCATCAAGTGCACCCGCATCGGCGGCCGCGCAGGCATCCCGACGCAGGACGTACTGGACAAGTTCATTGCGACCGGAGAGATCGACTACTCCGAGATCGACGGTCGTGTAGCATATTACAGAAAGGGTACCGAGAATATCTGACCTCGGTGCAGACAGGGCAAGCAGTGATCGAACTCACTTCCTACGATCCACGATTTGATGAAGAACTGACGGCGTTTGATGTTCAGATGGCAGCGGAGATCCGTTTTCACGGAGATGTGATGCCGGAAAGCGTCTGTATTGCGCTTGCAGACGGACAGGTGGCCGGCGTGGCCTATATCATCCGTCACGCAACGTTTCTTCACCTTCGCAAAAATCTGGAATACTATTATCTCCATGGAGTGTGCAAGGCATTGCCCGGACATCCTGAAGAGGTGGAAATCTCCGATGCCCTGTTGGAAGATCTGAAAGAAACCTATCGTCGAACACAGGCGGAGCATCCCGGAAAAAGGATCGCGCTCCGCATGTGGTGCGGCGCGGAAAAGACGGATTACGCGGAATACCTGATGGCGCACGGCTTTAAAATGAGTCGGATCATGCCGGTGATGGTACGGAAGCTGAACGGAGGCACTGAAAACGAAAAGCCGGCCGACGGTCAGAACGACCTGACGGGGACAGACGAACTTCGAAAACACTTTCCCCTGCCTGACGGCTATGAGATCCGCGAAATGCAGCTCACGGACGATTTTACTGCCGAGTACCGCAAGGTGAACGGCGCCGCGTTTTCCCTTCCGGACAGCATGGAAGAACTGCGGTTTTACACTGCGGGCGGTGCGCGTATTTTTGCAGTGACGCGGGGCGAATCTCTTGCCGCCGCGCTTACGACCTGGCGCGTTTCTGATACCCGCGCGGCCACGGAAAACATTTTCTGCAGGCCGTCCCTGAAAAGAAAGGGGCTGACATCGGCCCTGATCGTCCATGTCCTGAATTTATTAAAAGAAGAAGGATACGAGGAGGCCTCGCTCTCCCTGTTCGGAGAAAATCAGCCGGCGTTTCAGCTTTATGAGAAACTGGGCTATGAAGTACAGGGCTTCATTCTGGAAGCCTTATATGAAGCGGACCGGTCTTTCCGCCCGTATTGACTCGGAGCATCTGTATGCGTAAATTACTTGAAAAATGCAATATTCCTTACGGATGGCTGATTGCGGCGTACGGACTTGTGGCTGTGGCTTTTTCCTATGGTATCGGCCATAACTGTTTCTCCCTGTTTATCAAACCGGTAACAGAAGCCTTTGGATTCAGCCGTCAGGCCTTTTCGGTCTGCCTGTCCATCCAGTACTTCCTTTACATGCTGATTTCCCTGTTTTCGGGAGATCTGTTTAAAACCTTCAGTGTCAGCAAATTGATGAAGACGGCGTCTGTGGCTCTGCCGGTCACTTATTTCTGTCTGTCCTTCTGCCATAAGCTCCCGCTCTTTTACCTGTGCTCGGTGATCATCGGCCTATCCATTCCGATGCTTTCTTTCCAGGCGTTTTCCGTTGTGGTGGCCAACTGGTTTAAGGAGAAGCAGGGCACGGTAACGGGTTTTGTCTTCATGGGAAGCGGTCTGGGCGGAATGATTTTCAGCGCCATTGCCGGCGGACTGGTGGAAAATTACGGCTTTACGATGACATACCGCATTCTGGCGGTGATCATGGCCGTCGTTCTGATTCCCTTCGCGTTTCTTCTGATACGCGAAAAGCCGGAGGATCTGAACATGGAGCCTTACGGCGTGAAGAAGGCAGACGGCGGGCAGCGTGCGGTCTATGGCGCGACGGTTCCGGAAGCGCTGCGTTCAGTAAGATTCTGGGTGCTTCTTGTGGCAGCGTATATCATCGGCCACAGCACGGGAACCTTGTCCAACTGTCTGGTACCGCATATCAGCGATACCGGATTTGCCGCAACCTACGCGGCTTATATTAATTCCGCTTTTCTGGGCGGAGTCAGCATCTCCAAGCTGATCGTCGGCATGATGTTCGATAAGATCGGCATGAAGAAGTCGATGTTCATATCCTTTGGTCTTCTCATCATCAGCTTTGCGGCAATCTTCTTCGCGGAGAAGCAGGCGCTGCATGTGGTGATCGTGGCCGGCGCGGCACTGGGCTGCGCAGCAGGCAGCGTGGCATATCCGCTGCTTACCAAGGCGGTCCTCGGTGACCGCGAGTTCGTAGTTCTGAACGGTATCGTCATGGCGGTGGGCTCTCTGGGCGGAACCATCTGCCCCATTATGAACAACGCGATCTACGATCATTTCAGATCGTATCGTCCCGGTTTTGTCATCGCCGTCGTTCTGGCAGTGATCCTGCTCGTTATCACAGCTTCGATGAAAGTACTTGAAAAACCGGAAGAAAACTGAAAGCAATAGCATTGATCATAAAATAAAACATCCTCTGAATATCAGAGACCGGAAGGGAGAACTATGTTACAGGAAGCATTAAAAGAGCGTGGCATCATGCCGGTTTGGGATCAGTCAAAGCCGTGGGATGAGAGAAGGAAAGAAATCATCGCCATGGTGGAGGAGTATGAGTACGGAGGTGTTCCGGGTAAGGAAGATTCCGTTACTTTTGAGGAAAAGTCATGCTTTCCTTTTGCAAGCGGCAACTGCAACTATCGCAGAGCGGAAATTACCGCGCATTTCGGCGAGGAAAGCTATATGTTCAAGGTACAGAGCTTTGCACCGAAGAATGTCGGAAAAGCCCCGTTTTTCGTGCTGATCGGCGGAAGTGACGACATGCCGTCCTGCGGTCTTCCGATGGAAGAGATCATCGACCGCGGCTTTGGCCTTGTCACCTTCTGCAACCAGTCTCTCTGCGTGGACTGGGACATGAAGAAGCATTTCCCGGATACCAATTATACAATGGGCATCTACAAATATCTGTTCCCGGACTACAAGGACGGCGATCCGTCTTTTTCGCATCTGGCAGTCTGGGCATGGGGCGCATCCAAGTGTCTGGATTACGCGGCAACGCTTCCGGAACTGGACATGGACCGAGCGGCAATCGTCGGCCATTCCCGTCTGGGTAAGGCTGCGCTGTATGCCGGCCTGAAGGATGAGCGTTTTGCATATGTCATTCCGAACGATTCCGGCTGTGCAGGCGCATCCCTGTACCGCGGCTGTGCGGGTGAGGATTGGCCGGATGTGGCGCGTAACTTCCCCTACTGGATGGGACCGAATTACGGCAAATACGTCGGAAAAATGGACGAGGTTCCGTTTGATCAGCATTTCCTGCTGGCTGCCTGTGCTCCGCGTAAGGTCTATGTTTCCGCCGGCAGTGAGGACATCTGGGCCGATGGTGTTTCCATGTATCTGTCCTGCGTCGCGGCATCGGAAGTATTTGAAAAACTGGGTATGCCGGGCTTCATCGTTCCGGACCGTCTCCCGGAAGCCGGCGAATGCTTCAACGAAGGCTCCATCGGCTACCATCTCCGCAAGGGTCCGCATGACCTTGCTCGTGAGGACTGGAACCGTTTCATGGACTTCATTGAGAAGAACTGACACAGGGCTGTTTCAGCAAAGCAGAAGGTTCTTTTAAACAGAGTAAACACACAGGATTTCAGAAGGTAAGACATGTTTGAACTGGCGGACATTTTCCATGATCATATGGTGGTACAGCGAGATAAAAAGATCGCTGTCTTCGGCTGCGGAACAGGAAACGGGGTGGTCTTTTTCAACGGCCGCATTCAGTCCTTTTCCGCAGACGGGCCGTTTCTTGTGATGCTGCCTGCGGAAAAAGCAGGAGGTCCCTACGAGATGATTATTTCCTTCACGGACAATGAGGCATCCGGAAGAAAACGCCGCCGTATTGTGATCCGCGATGTTCTGGTGGGCGATGTGTTCCTGGCCGGCGGTCAATCCAACATGGAATTCCCGCTTGGGGAATCTCTGGAGGAAGAAAAAACACTCGCGGAGCTTACCAAAGTGCGTTATTATAAAGAGCCTCATAACGTACACATGAATTTCATCGAGGGCTCGGATCCTGTCCGGGGCACGGTGGAGATCACTGTTGAAAAGCCGGAATGGAAGCTTTTCACACCAAAGAACGAGCCGGCTTTTTCTGCAGCGGCATACCATTTTGCCTGCCGCTACTTTACTGAGACCGGAATTCCTGTGGGTATTGTGGAATGCTGCAAAGGCGCGTCCCGTGCCGATGCCTGGATGTCCCCTGAGACGGAGGATTCTGAAGAGGTTCAGTCGCTGCTTTTGGAAAAGCATGAAGACTATGAGATCTTTTCTTTTAATCAGGCACACTGCCTGTTTGAAAACAAACTGAAAAATGTGATTCCTTACACGCTGAAGGGTGTTCTGTGGTATCAGGGAGAAAGTAACCGCGGCCTGAAGGAAGCGGTGAATTACGATCGGCTGTTTGCAAAAATGGTGGAAAACTGGCGGGCTCTCTGGTGGGATGATCTCCCCTTTTATATGGTTCAGATCATGCCCTTTGACGAGGATCCGTTAAAAGCCGCCTGGTCGGATATCCGCCTGGCGCAGCTCAGGGCAGCGAAGAACATTCCGGGAGTGAAGCTTGTCACCCTGCAGTTTACCGGAGAGGAAAAGCTGATCCACCCGCTTCATAAAAAGAAGGTTGGTGAGGCGCTGGCAAATGCAGCGCTCACGGACATCGGACAGGCGCATGAGTACTGCGGTCCCATCGCCGAACGGGCGGAATTCACGGATCATACGGTTACCGTCTCATTCAGTCACGCGAACGGCCTGCATTTTGCCGGAGAACTTCTCTCCGGCGCGGAGGTCCTGGCCGATGGAGAACCCATCTTTTTTGATACGTTGATCGAGGGAGGGCATCTGATCTTCCGGACAGGCTCTCCGGCGGACACGGTACGCATGGGCTGTGCCAATGTTCCGGAACACGATCTTTATAATCTGGAGGGCTATCCCGCATCGCCCTTTGAGATATTCAAATATTCATGAAGCACTATAATGCAGTTAAGAAAGGAAGAACTGTCATGGATAAGAGAACAAGAGTATTAAACGCACTGAACAAGCAGCCGATTGACCACGTCCCCTGTGGATTCTGGTTCCATTTTTCCGGCAACGAGGCAAAGGGGGATGATTGCGTCCGCGCGCATCTGAAGTACTACCGCGAGACAGATCTGGATTTCCTGAAGGTCATGTGTGACAGCTATTTTAACTACCCGATCGAGATCGAGATGAAGAAGGCTTCTGACTGGTATCAGCTGAAACCGCTCGGCAAGGATCATCCCTTCATTCGTGAGCAGGTTGAAAGAGTACGTGCAATCGTCGATGAGATCGGCGATGAGCGCTGCGTTTTCTATAACGTATTTGCACCGTTCTCCTCCATTCGTTTTGCTTACAGTGATGATTTTGTCATGGAATGCCTGCGTGAGGATCCGGAAGCCATTATGTACGCGCTCGACGTCATCGCCGAGGACAATGCAGCCATTGCTGAACTTGTCATCACCGAAGGCGGCGCCGATGGAGTTTACTTCTGCGTACAGGGCGGCGAGACCGACCGTTTCACCGAGGAAGAGTATCACAAGTGGATCTCTCCGAGCGAACTGAAGGTGCTGGAGCACGCTAACAAGTTCTCTGATAACAACATCATGCATTGCTGCGGCTGGGCAGGGGCTAAGAACAATCTGGCACTGTGGAAGGATTATCCGGTCAAGTGCATCAACTGGGCTGTTCATGTAGAAGACGTCAGTCTGGAAGAGGGCCGTATCCTGTTCGGCAATCGTGCGACGCTGGGCGGCATGAAGACGCTGTGGGACGGAAAGCATCGTGAGGGCATCATCTATGACGGTACCAAGGAAGAACTGCAGGACTATGTTCGTGAGATGATCCTGTTCCATGGTAAGTGCGGAATGCTGATCGGTGGTGACTGTACGATCGACAGTACGCTGGATTGGGAGCGCATTCGCTGGATCGTTGAGGCGGCAAGAAGCATCTAAGCGCGTCTTGCGCCGCAAAAAACGCCTCACTGAAACCGCCTTTTCATGAAATATACGGTTCCTTTCGGGTACGCCTCGCGGCCAGCTCGGGTGCCCCAACGGTACTAAGCTCAATTGAGCACAGGTGCTTATTTCGCTAAGTACCGGGACCCGAGAGCCCCTTCAGGAACTCGTATATTGCTCATGAGTCGGCGGTGTCGGTGAAGCGTGCCGGCGGCAGTAACGGCGTACTCAACACTCCGTTTAGGCTTTCATTGAAATGCTGTTTCGTCCGGGTACGCCTTGCGGCCCCTGCCCTGAAACAGCATAACAAACTTTAACAAAGGAGGACAAAATGGACAGACACATTGGCGCACAGTTATACAGCACGAGAGAGCCCATGAAGACCCTTGAGGGCTTCGAAGACGGCATCCGCAAACTGAAAGAGATCGGCTACAGCGTAGTGCAGGTTTCCGGCATCCCGCTTGCTGCCAAAGACATGAAAAAGATCCTGGATGACTATGGCATGACCGCCGCTCTGTCACACAGAGGATACAACGACTTTAAGAACAACCTGGAAGAGATCATGGAGTACAATGCCACCCTGGGCCTGGACTCCTGCTGCGTCGGCATGGCCCCGGTCGAGCTCCTTTGCAGCAAGGAAGGCGTATCTCAGTTCATCGAGGACGTCAATGCCATCTCCGACAAGCTTTCCGCTAACGGATTCCTGTTTGGTTACCACAATCACTGCTGCGAGTTTGCCAAGTATGACGGCAAGACCATTATGGACCGTCTGTGTGAAGAGACGGACCCGAAGAAGACCAAACTGGTCGTCGATACGTTCTGGCTGCAGGCCGGCGGTGTAGACCCCGCCAAGTTCATCCGCGAACATGCGGACCGTGCGGAGTTCATTCATTTCAAGGATTACATTGTTCCGTCCGATGACCTCTTTGGCCGCCATTTCGCGGAAATCGGCCAGGGCAACCTGGATTGGCCGAACATCATCGCCGCATGCGATGAGGCCGGTGCGCGTATCGCCATGGTTGAGCAGGATGACTGCTACGGCCGCGATCCGTTTGAATCGATGAAGATGAGCTACGACTACCTGAAGGGATTGGGATTCTGTTAATTGATGAGTAAAAAGTTTACGGTAAGACGGGCGCTTCTGGCACTTTCGGTGCTGGCTGCGCTCGGCTTGACCGCCTGTAAAAACCAGAACGGCACAGAGGGGCCGATGGGTTCTTCTGTCGAAAGAACCACAGCCCCGGCAAAGGAGCCGATGGACGGCACGGCCGATCTTCCCATCGGCGAAACGGAGGATCCTACAGTAAACGGGACAGCACAGGATAACGAAACGAATGCGGAACAGATCGCGCCGGAAACAGAAGTACCGGAGACCGCGGTTCCGCTGTTTCATGACGCGTCTTCCGTATTGGATCACTATCCGCGCGTTTTTGTGGTGACGGAACGGGAGTTTGTATATGTGCGTACAGCACCGCAGTCCGCGGGCAAGATCATCGGCGTCATTCCGCAGTACGGCGGCGGCACCATCCTGCAGAACAGTGTGGATGCCAAATGGGTGGAGGTGCAGTCCGGCACGCTCCGAGGCTATGTGTCTGCCGGCTACATCACCACAGGCGATGCCGGTAAGGAAATCGCACAGAAATATGCACGGGAGCGGGTTCGTGTGACGGCTGATGCTGCTTACATCATGATGACCGCGGATGAATCCGGCACAAAGCTGGATACCGTGTTTTCCGGCAATGTATATGACTACCTGGGAGAAGAAGGGGATTTTTACGAGGTCCTTCTTCCAAACGGTGTAAACGGATATATTCTGAAAAGGTCCTGTGAACAGGGCTTATTCCTTATGGAAGCCCGTGCACAGGAAATGAACGGTGTTACCGTCGTCCTGAACGCTTTTGGCTGTGAAGAGGACGCGGCAACGGCCATGACCGGCACGGTATCCGGCGAGCCGGCCTACAAGATCAATCTTACAGTGGCCGCCCGCGTTAAAAAGGAACTGGAATCACGCGGCTATACGGTCTTCATGGTGCGCAAGGGTGGTTCCTGCTCGCTGGACGGCAAGGGACGCGCGGAGGCATCGAATGATTACGGCGCCAATGTCATGATCAGCATCAAATGCGCCCGCTCGGACAATGTCACTACGGAGGGAATTTCCACATACAGCGTATCCGAGGATAATGAGCATCAAAGCAAGGCACAGATCGATGCGGGCGGTGTTCTTTCCTACGTGGTATCCGAACGGGTGGAGAATGCCACCGGGACCAAGTGCATCGGCCGGAACAGAAGCGATTCTTTTGACGAACTGAATTTCAGTGAGGCCACCGCAGTGATCCTGGAGATCGGCTATCTTTCCAATGAATCGGAAGACCGCAAGCTGAATGATGAAATGTATCAGGGACAGATCGCAAACGGTGTCGCAAACGGTCTGGACACCTATTTTGGTTTTAAACGGTAACGGAGGTGCACATGGGTTTATTTGGCATCGGTAAAAAGAAACCATCGGTCACCGTCCACGGAAGCCGGACCTTCCAGAGCGGAACGGATGGCCGTTATTCCAAGCAGGCACGGAAGAATCGGAAGATCGCGCGGCAGAAGGAACAGGACATGGAGCTTGTACCGCATACGCCGGCGGAACTGAGAGGATATATTGAAAACAAATACGGTGTGAAGGAACTGGATCGGTCCGATGACCGCTTCAAACGGGCCTACGTGGGCATTAAGGCGCATCTGGTGTTTGAGTACGCGCCGGAGCTGGTGGAAACACCGGAGATGGAAGAACCCAAGCACCCGCCGGTTTCCGAGCACGATCCGGATTATGCAGCATACCGTGAAAACCGGGAGATCCGCTGGAAAGAAGCGGTGAAGGTGGACCCGGAGAAGTTTCCGATGCATCTGCATGTGTACAACATCGCCATCATGCAGGTGAGCGGACCGGCAGCCTGGCTGGAGGTCTATGTGGAAACGGAACACGCGTATCTGGCGTTCAAAGAGATCGCGCTGGAGTATGAGGAGCAGTACACGACCAAACGTGTAATTGCCGATATTGTCAAATATTTTGGCGCCGGTGAAAAAGACCGGGAAGAACGTAACGAACGTTATGTGCAGCTTGTAAGCGTGCAGTAAGAAAGGAGAAGCAGATGAACTTTGAACTGAACACAACGTATGGCAATGGTTCATGGATGGAGCAGTTCCATCAGGTGATTGCCATGAAGGAGGACCCGGGCCGTGAGAACCAGGTCATTAACCTGTATCCGGAAGCGGTGATTGAGACGATCGAGGGCTTTGGCGGTGCGTTTACCGATTCCGCAGCCTATGTGTATTCCCTGATGAACGATGCACAGAAGGAAGAATTCCTGCATGCGTATTTTGACGAGGACCGCATGAACTATCGCATCGCGCGTATTCATATGGACAGCTGCGATTTCTCACTGGAGCAGTACGAAGCCATGTCCGATCCTGCCGATACGGAACTGAAGAGCTTCTCCATGGAGCGCACGGAAAAGTATATTTTCCCGATGCTTCGTGACGCGGAGCGCGTAGCAGGCCGCAAGATCGAGCTGATGCTTTCTCCCTGGTCTCCGCCATGCTTCATGAAGACCAACGGTGAGCGTTCTCACGGCGGTCAGCTGAAGCCGGAATACCGCGCACTGTGGGCAGAATATATGTGCCGTTACATCGAAGAATTCCGCGCGCGCGGCTTCGTGGTCAAGCGTATGTCTCTTCAGAACGAGCCCAAGGCTGTTCAGAGCTGGGATTCCTGCATTTTTACTGCCGCAGAGCAGAAGGCATTCCTGCGCGATTACATGTGGCCGGCCATGGAAAAGCATGGTCTGACCGATGTTGAAGTTTTCATCTGGGACCACAATAAGGAACGGGCTTACGAGTGGCTGAGAGACATTGTAGACGAGGAAACGGATAAGATGGTTGCAGGTACTGCATTCCACTGGTACTCCGGTGACCATTTTGAAGCGCTTCAGCTGGCAAAGAAGATGTATCCGGATAAGAAGCTGATCATTTCCGAGAGCTGCATCGAATTCTCCAAGTTCTCTGCAGGCGATGATTCCATGAATGCCATCCGTCTGTCACATGAAATGATCGGTGATTTAAATAACGGTATGTCTGCTTTCTATGACTGGAACCTTCTTCTGGACGAACAGGGCGGCCCGAACCATGTCGGCAACTTCTGCCTGGCACCGTTCCATTTTGATACGAAGACCAAGGTCTTAAAGCCGCAGCTTCTTCAGCAGTATTTTGAGCATTTTACGAATCATCTGGTTCCGGGCTCTCAGGTCATTGTTTCCACGAAGTATACCGAGGATCTGGACGTTGTTGCAGCGAAGAGACCGGACGGCACCATTGCCGTGGTCATCCTGAACAAGGCTTCTGAAGTTCGCGCTGTCAACCTTCGTGTAAGCGATCAGCTGGCAGAATTCATCCTGTATCCGAAGTCCATCACGAGCGGTGTGATCAGCAAGTGATCAACAAATATACATAACAGTAATAAAATCAACAAGGGGCTTTTGTAAGCCCCTTGTTTTGAAAGAGAAAGGTATTATATGGCATTTTCACCCATCATGTGCAAGGCGTTTTCCTGCAAGCGAGACGATCTTACAATTCGCGGTCTGGAGTATCGGAAGACCGGCTCCGGTTCACCGGAAAACAAACAGCCGGCAGTAATTCTCTGCCATGGTTTCATGGGCAATCAGTCCGGAGAAGCCACGCATGCCCGTTTTTTTGCGAAGCAGGGCTATGCGGCATTTACGTTTGATTTTAATGGCGGCGGTGTGGGCTCTAAAAGTGACGGCCTTTTTGAAAATATGTCTGTCATGACGGAAGTGGAGGACTTAAAGCAGGTCATTCAGTATGTGCAGTCCCGCCCTTATGTGGACCGTTCACGCATCATTCTGCACGGCAGTTCTCAGGGGGGATTTGTCTCAGGCATCACTGCAGCGCAGCTGGGCGATGCCATCTGGAAACTGATTCTTATCTTCCCTGCGCTCTGCATTCCGGACGATGCCCGTAAAGGCAAGATGATCACATTTGAATTTGATCCCGAAAACATTCCGGAGCGGATCGTCAGCGACCGCATGAAGATGGGCCGCTGCTATCCGGAGGCTGTGATCGATAAAAACGCGTTTGATCTTCTGGCACCGTATAAGGGGCCGGTACTCATTGTGCACGGTACAGCCGACGACATTGTCCATGTCTCTTATTCCGAGAGGATGATGGAACGGTATACAAAAGATCGTAAAGCGAAGTCCGGCAGTAATGCACCATTGAAGGATCTGGATCTTGTGAAGATTGAGGGTGCCGGCCACGGCTTTGATCCGGAGCAGGATGCCGTGTGTATGGCAGTGATCCGGGAATTCATCGAGGAACGTACTAAGGTTTTGGAAATCGATGTGCAGCTTACCGGCTTTGAAAAGAAATTTGATAAAGGGATCCTGTATCAGACGATTCCCTTTATCGGAGAAGCAGACAGTGCGTTCTTCAAGGGAACCATTGCTCCGGGGGCGGAAGATAACCAGAAATACAAGGGGAAAGCCTGTTTGTCCTGCCGCGCGGATTATGTGATCAATGGCACGGACTATACCGGTGCAGCCTGCAAGGTACATGTGATCAATGCCAGGAAGGGGAATGAAGACTGGAAACCCACAGTTGAGTCGGACAGCGCAGCACTTGCTTTTCTGAACGGCGCGGACTGCCGTACTGTATTTGAGGGCCGCAAGAAAGGCCCGATGATCCGCATATATACGAACATCAAGGAGTGACCGTGCCGGGACTGCAGAACTACGGAATTTGCCTTCATCGATGCTCCCGGCGGTGAGACGGTGGAGCTGATCCAGGATATCGGACCGGAAGAGGCCTGACGGAAGTCCCTGGATGAAGAAATGTGAATACGGATACTGAACCTCCCGATCATATGTGTGAACGGGAGGTTTTTGTTGACTTGGAGTCAACTCTATGTTATAGTTTTGAAGTCGAGTTGGAGTCAACTCCATATTTGTGTTATCAACAGAAGTACTGAAAACAGATGAGTCGGTACGGAAAGGGGAAATCATGACGATCAAGGAAGTCTGTGAACATTTTATTATTCCTGTTGACACGCTCCGCTATTATGAGAAAATCGGCATAATTCCTTCTGTTACGCGAACCAAAGGCGGCCAGCGGGATTATCAGGAAGAAGATCTGTGCTGGGTGAAGATGGCCATTTGTTTAAGAGGCGCGGGATTTCCGGTGGATAAGCTGTCGGAGTTCGTACGGCTGTCAAAGGAGGGCGATTCCACCATCGAAGAACGTCTGACACTTCTCACACAGCGCCGTGAAGAGGTGCGCAGAGAAAAAGAAGAACTGGAGATCGCGCTTTCGCGATTGGACCAGAAGATCGCTTATTATGAAAAAGCGCGGGAATGCGGTAAGAGCTGCTGCGATCCTGCGGAATGCAGCTGTGACCATCCGGTTTGTTCGTGTATGGAAGAAAAGCAGCGTAACAGTCAATAACCCCGAATTGGAGAAAGAACATGAACGAACGAATTATCAAGATTCTGATCGAGGGCTTCGGCAAGATCATGCTTGCCAGTATCAAGGTCACCATTCCTCTTACCGTCATCGGTTTTGCCTGCGCGTTTGTGATCGCGCTCGTGATGGCCATGGTTCAGTACACCAAGGTACCGGTGCTCCGTCAGATTGCCCGCTTTTACATCTGGATCTTCCGAGGAACCCCGCTTCTGGTACAGTTGTTCCTGGCATACTACGGTCTGCCCAAACTGGGCATTGTCCTGGATGCGTTTCCCTGTGCAGTCATCGTGTTTTCTCTGAATGAAGGCGCATATTGCGCGGAGACTATGCGTTCTGCCCTTGAAGCGGTCCCGGAGGGACAGTTTGAAGCCGGCTACTGTGTGGGCATGAACTACCTGCAGATCATGTTCCACGTTGTTCTGCCGCAGGCACTCAGAACTGCATTCCCGCCGTTGTCCAACTCCCTGATCGCCATGCTGAAGGATACTTCCCTGGCAGCAGAAATTACAGTTGCCGACATGTTCATGTCTGCGCAGAAGATCGTCGGCCGTACCTATGAGCCGCTGTGGCTGTACTCGGAAGTTGCGCTGGTATACCTGATGTATTCCACGATCCTGACTGTAATTCAGCGAATCTGTGAAAAGAAGCTGAGCTCCTATAATTCCCGCGAGACCAGCGTGAAAAAGGAGGCCAAAGCATGAGCATGATCGATATTCGGAATGTAAAAAAGACCTTTGGCGGCACGGAAGTGCTGAAAGGCATTGATCTTACAGTAGAAAAGGGCGATGTCGTTGCGATCCTCGGCCCCAGCGGCAGCGGTAAGACCACCTTCCTTCGCTGTATTAATTTCCTGGAAAAAGCCGATGAAGGAACCATGACCTTTGACGGTCAAACCTACGACCTGGGTCACATCCGGCACAGAGACATCGCAGCCATCCGCAAAAAGACTGCGTTTGTATTCCAGAACTATAATCTGTTTGCCAATAAGACCGCGCTTCAGAATGTCATGCTGGGCCTGCAGGTGGCGCGTCATGTGCCCAAGGCAGAAGCACAGAAGATCGGTATGGCCATGCTGGAAAAGGTCGGTCTTTCTGATCGCGCGGATCATTATCCCATCCAGCTGTCCGGCGGTCAGCAGCAGCGTGTGGCCATCGCCCGCGCACTGGCAACGAACCCGGAGATCATTTTCTTTGATGAACCCACTTCCGCGCTGGATCCGGAACTGATTGGTGAAGTACTTGCTGTTATGAAGCAGCTGGCTAGTGACGGCATGACCATGCTGGTCGTCACACATGAAATGAACTTTGCGCGCAATGTGTCCAATAAGATCCTGTTCATGGACAACGGTTACGTGCTGGAACATGCGTCTTCCAAGGAATTCTTTGAAAACCCAAAGGAAGAACGCACCAAAGAATTTTTACGGAATATTTCATCTCAGCATGATGCCTGAGCTGACATATTAATACATCGACAAGGAGAAACAACATGAAGAACATTAAGAAGATCGCTGGTCTTGTTCTGGCTCTTGCAATGATCGCTTCTCTGGCTGCATGCGGCAGCAAGAACAGCGCTCCGGAGACCACGAAGGCAGAAGAAACCGCAAAGGCCGATGACACTACTGCAACTGAAGAGTCTGCAGATGATCTGCTTGCTCAGATCAAGGCAAAGGGCACCGTTACCGTAGCAATGGAAGGCAACTGGGCTCCGTGGACCTATGAAGATGAAGACGGCAACCTGACCGGCTTTGAAGTTGACATCGCAACCGCAGTAGCTGAAAAGCTGGGCGTTACCCCGGAATTCGTTACCGGTGAGTGGGATGGCCTGTTAGCAGGCGTTCAGGCAGGTCGTTACGATCTGATGTGCAACGGCGTAGGCTACTCTGAAGAGCGTGCACAGGCTTACTACTATTCTGATTTCTACGCATTCAACCGTACCGCGCTGGTTGTTCGCGGCGACAATGAAGAAATCAAGTCTCTTGAAGATCTGAAGGGCAAGACCACCTGCAACTCCGCAAACTCCACCTATCAGCTGACCGCAGAAGCTTACGGCGCTACCGTTAAGGACGTTGAGAGCCTGGATGGTACCATTGAAGAGCTGATGGCAGGCCGTGTCGATGCTACTCTGAATGCAGAAGTTTCCATCAACGACTACATGAAGGAAAAGCCGGACGTAGATATCAAGATCGTTGCTTTTGACCCGGAAGTCGAGTGCGTTGGTATGCTGATGCCGTACGGTGAAGGTTCTGCAACCCTTCAGGCAGCTATCAATACCGCTCTTGCAGAGCTTCGTTCTGAAGGCAAGCTTGCTGAGATTTCCGAAAAGTACTTCGGTATGGATATCACCAGCGAAGAGTAATTTTATTCAAAACAGATGTGAAAACATCAGGGTTTCAAAGGAAGGGGATATGTAAAAGTATCTCCTTCCTTTTTTGATGCACAAGGGGATTAACGGATCCATGCTTGCATGGGAATCCGTT
>CAMGCK010000013.1 GCA_946040795.1 uncultured Lachnospiraceae bacterium | reverse complement strand
CCCAAAAAACAACTGGTCTCGCTTACTGACGTGACTCGGCGATAGCTGCCTGCGCAGCAGCAAGACGAGCAACCGGTACACGGAACGGTGAGCAAGATACATAGTCAAGACCGATGTCATGGCAGAACTCAACGGAAGTCGGGTCACCACCGTGCTCGCCGCAGATACCGACGTGCAGGTTCGGATTAACTGGCTTACCAAGATCGATAGCCATCTTCATCAGCTTACCAACACCGTTCTGGTCCAGCTTAGCGAACGGATCAGACTCGAAGATCTTGGTATCATAGTATGCGTTGAGGAACTTACCGGCATCATCACGAGAGAAACCGAATGCCATCTGAGTAAGATCATTGGTACCGAAGCAGAAGAAGTCAGCTTCAGTAGCGATCTCATCAGCGGTAAGAGCAGCTCTCGGGATTTCGATCATGGTACCAACATGGTACTTAAGATCTACACCTGCAGCAGCGATTTCAGCGTCAGCAGTTTCAACAACCACCTTCTTAACATACTTAAGTTCCTTGACTTCGCAGATAAGCGGAATCATGATTTCCGGCTCTACTGCCCAATCCGGATGTTCTTTCTTAACTTCGATTGCAGCACGGATAACAGCAGCGGTCTGCATCTTAGCGATGGACGGATAGGTAACAGCCAGACGGCAGCCACGATGACCCATCATCGGGTTGAACTCATGCAGAGACTCGCAGATAGCCTTGATCTCTTCAACGGACTTATTCTTTGCAGCAGCAAGCTTTTCGATATCAGCTTCTTCGGTCGGAACGAACTCATGAAGCGGCGGATCCAGGAAACGGATGGTAACCGGGTTGCCTTCCAGAGCTTCGTACAGAGCCTTGAAGTCGCCCTGCTGATACGGCAGGATCTTTGCAAGTGCTACTTCTCTCTCTTCTTCAGTATCAGAGCAGATCATCTCACGGAATGCAGCGATTCTTTCCGGATCGAAGAACATGTGCTCAGTACGGCAAAGACCGATACCTTCTGCACCAAGCTCACGAGCCTTCTTAGCATCTGCCGGGGTATCTGCATTGGTACGAACCTTCAGCTGACGGATTTCATCAGCCCAAGCCATAACACGGCCGAAGGTACCAGCGATCTGAGCGTCAACAGTCGGGATCAGACCAGCATAGATGTTACCGGTGGTACCATCGATGGAGATCTCAGAACCTTCAGTGAACAGCTGACCAGCAAGAGTAAACTTCTTGTTCTCTTCATCCATAACGATGTCGCCGCAGCCGGATACGCAGCAGGTACCCATACCACGAGCAACTACCGCAGCGTGAGAGGTCATACCACCACGAACGGTCAGGATACCCTGAGCAGCCTTCATACCGGTAATGTCTTCCGGAGAGGTCTCAAGACGAACAAGAACTACCTTTTCACCACGTGCTGCCCATGCTTCTGCATCGTCAGCGGTGAATACAACCTTACCGCAAGCAGCACCCGGAGATGCGCCTAAGCCCTTGCCGAGCGGAGTAGCTGCCTTAAGAGCCTTAGCGTCGAACTGCGGATGAAGCAGGGTGTCAAGGTTACGCGGGTCGATCATTGCAACAGCTTCTTCCTTGGTCTTGTGGCCTTCATCTACGAGGTCGCAAGCGATCTGGAGTGCAGCCGGAGCAGTTCTCTTACCGTTACGGCACTGCAGCATGTAGAGCTTCTTGTTCTCAACAGTGAACTCCATATCCTGCATGTCATGATAATGATTCTCAAGGATTTCGCAAACCTTGATGAATTCAGCGTAAGCTTCCGGGAAGAGCTCTTCCATCTGAGCGATCGGCATCGGGGTACGAACACCTGCTACGACGTCTTCACCCTGTGCATTGACAAGGAATTCGCCCATCAGCTTCTTCTCGCCGGTTGCGGGGTCACGAGTGAATGCAACACCGGTACCGGATTCATCGTTTAAGTTACCGAATACCATCGGCATGACGTTAACTGCGGTACCCCAAGAGTACGGGATATCGTTGTCACGACGGTAAACGTTTGCACGCGGGTTGTCCCAAGAACGGAATACAGCTTCGATAGCCAGCTTTAACTGGGTTACCGGATCAGACGGGAAGTCTTCGCCAAGCTGTGCCTTGTACTCAGCCTTGAACTGAGAAGCAAGTTCCTTCAGATCAGCAGCGGTGAGTTCGATATCGAACTTAACGCCCTTTTCTTCTTTCATCTTATCGATGAGCTGTTCAAAATACTTCTTACCAACTTCCATTACAACGTCAGAGAACATCTGGATGAAACGTCTGTAAGAGTCATATACGAAACGCTCGAACTTCGGATCCGGGTTTCCTGCGATCATAGCAGCAACAACTTCGTCATTTAAACCGAGGTTCAGGATGGTATCCATCATACCGGGCATGGAAGCACGTGCGCCGGAACGAACGGAAACGAGCAGCGGGTTCTGCAGATCGCCGAACTTCTTGCCGTTAACTTCTTCCATCCAAGCTACACCCTGCATAGTCTGTGCCATGATCTCATCATTGATCTTACGGCCGTCTTCATAGTACTGCGTACAAGCCTCAGTTGTGATGGTGAAACCCTGCGGAACCGGAAGACCGATCTCAGTCATTTCAGCCAGGTTAGCACCCTTACCACCAAGAAGGTTACGCATGGACATGTTACCTTCTTTGAAGGTATAGACCCATTTTGCCATGTTTTGATTTCCTCCTAATAAATAATTACCATTAGTATCTATAGCTAAACCTCATTTAGAGGCATAGAGCCGCCTATAATCATAACAGACCGAACTGTATTTGTAAACAGTTCGGTCTGAAAAAAGTCAAAGATTTTGTTTTTTTATTACAGTCTGAAGAGCTTGGTGCCTTCATATTTGGGTTCGCAGGTCAGATTGATGGAAAGACGGCGCATCATTGCCACCTCCAGATTGGACGGAATGATGGTCGTATGTGCGTCACAGCCACGAAGCTCCGGCAGGCAGGCAATGGCCTTTGCCGCATTCTCATCAGTCGCTGCATTCACGGCGATGGCAATCAGCGCTTCATCCGTATGCAGACGGGCGGAATGCGTGTCCTGGAAATTGCGCTTCATGTCCTGTACCGGATCCAGCAGGTTCTTCGGAACAAGATCGATCTCATCCGGAATACCCGCCATGACCTTCAGCGCATTGATCACAGCCGCAGCACACTCGTGCATCATGGCCTTGCGCTTGCCGGTGACGATGGTACCGTCCGGCAGTTCAATGGACATACAGGGCACACCGCTCTCCTTCTCCGCGTCAATAGCCGGCTGAACGACCTTGCGGTACTTCGGCGTGATGCCCAGCTGATCCATGATGTTTTCAATTCGCTGGATCTCATTTTCATGGCTGGAGTTCTTGTCATTGACGTCCTGCAGCATGGTGTTGTAATAACGGCGGATGATTTCATAACGGGAAGCGTCCTGGCAGACCATATCGTCGGAAATGCAGTAACCCGCCATGTTGACCCCCATGTCCGTGGGAGACTGATACGGGCAGGAACCGTAGATCTTCTTGAAGATCGCGGCCACGATGGGGAATGCCTCCAGGTCACGGTTGTAGTTGACGGTGACCTTGTTGTATGCCTCCAGGTGCAGATAGTCGATCATGTTGACATCACTTAAATCCGCGGTCGCCGCTTCATAGGCCAGATTGACCGGATGCTTGAGCGGAATGTTCCAGATCGGGAAGGTCTCGAATTTGGCGTAACCGGCCTGAATACCGCGCTTGTTTTCATGGTAGAGCTGAGACAGGCAGGTGGCCAGTTTTCCGGATCCCGGTCCCGGTGCGGTAATGACGATCAGCGAACGGGAGGTCTCAATATAATCATTCTTTCCAAATCCGTCATCGGATACAATGAGCGGAACATTGGACGGATAACCGTTGATGTAATAATGCTTAAATACCGGGATGTCATGCTCTTCCAGTTCGCGCTGCAGATTCAGTGCCGCAGCCTGACCGTTGTTTCGGGTAATGACAACGGAACCAACAAACAGCCCCACAGAACGGAACTTATCGATGAGACGCAGAACTTCCTGGTCGTATGTGATACCGGAGTCCCCTCTTCTCTTGGAAGATTCCAGTGCCTCCGCGGATACCGCGATGACGATCTCAGCCTGATCCTTTAATTCAAGAAGCATCTGCAGCTTACTGTCCGGCTTAAAGCCCGGCAGAACGCGGGACGCATGCGTATCATCGAACAGCTTACCGCCAAACTCCAGATAAAGCTTGCCGCCAAACTGACTGATGCGCTTCTTGATGTTTTCCGACTGCATCTTAATGTATTTCTCGTTATCAAAACCTGTTTTTGCCATGCCTACCCTCTTTTCAAAAACGATCCGCAACACGGGTTTTCACCCTGTTGAATGATCCGCCTCATCACAGATCATCCTTTTCCCCAAGCCGCAAATACATCATTCCTACAGTTTCCGTTCTTTGCGGCATCGTGTTACACACAACTGAAAAATTATAACACAACCCGTTTTAGATGAAAAGCGGTTTTTCATTCAAAATCGTCGTGGATGCGCCATGCCCGGGAAAGACCTGCGTATCTTCCGGAAGTGTCATCAGTTTTTCGCGAATGGACATAAATAACGCGCTGCCGCTTCCCGTCGGAAAATCCGTGCGGCCGTAACTGCCCTCAAACAGCGTGTCACCGGAGAACAGGATCCCGCAGTCCGCAAGATAGTAGCACACGCCGCCGATGGTATGCCCCGGCGTCTCCAGGACCGTAAACGAAAATGCCGGATCCTCCGCCGGAATCTGCAGAAGCTCTCCGTCTGAAACCAGCCGGTCGGCTGTCATGGAAATACGGTTTCCCGTAAACATGGAAGACAGATTCCAGGCACTGTTCAGAAGCACTTCCGCTTCATGAATGCCGGCAACGACCGGAAGATCATACCGCTTCTTCAGTTCCTCCACCGCGCCGATGTGATCAAAATGACCATGTGTGAGCAGGATCGCTGCCGGATCGATCATGGCTTGGGAAAGAAACGCGGCAATGGCGGACGCGTCATCGCCCGGATCCACCACAATTCCCGGAAAACGCCCCGTCTCCGGATCCTTTTTCTCATCATTCCATAAAATATAGCAATCCGTGGCCATCAAGCCAACGGTCAGTATTTTCAGTTTCATCACGCATTCTCCTTCCGGCGTTCCTTGTGATTCACAACATGCTCTTCTGTTTCTGTCTGCAGGCACCGACGGCCGTTTTGCTCCGCCTTATATCCGCTGTCTTGACTATTATAGCATATTCCGATATGATTTCTTACAGAATTTCATAAAAAGGAGGCCTGTCATGGCTTATCTTCCAAAAGATCCCAACATGCTGCTCAGTGTGATCAATACCGCGCTCCGGGACCGCTTCCCGTCGTTAGAAGCCCTGTGCGATGATTATGACATCGACCGTGAAGAACTGGAGCAGAAGCTTGCGGCAATCAACTGCAGATACGACGAAAAGCAGAATCGCTTCTTTTGACAGCCGCGCTGCCCCGGATTGATTGCTTAAAACCATCATCTGAAAACAAAAGTCCCGTATGCGGCAATAAACTCACCGCATGCGGGACTTTTTATGTTTCACGGGATTTTCTTCGGCAGTTCCTTACAGGATCGTGACCGTGCCGTCTTCCTTGATTTCAACCGTATCGCCGGACTTCACCGTATCCAGAAATTCCTGTCCCAGGGAGTCGATGGCAATGATGTCGCTTCCTTCCCACACAACGGACAGGATGACACCTGCGCCCGCCAGGGAATCGATGTGCTCGGAGAACAGCAGGCACTGCGGATTGATCTTCATGGAGCAGATGACTTCCAGAACCATGCCGCCCGTTGTGGAGCCGATGGTCTGTGGCAGACAAAGTGCCTTACCGGTCAGATTCTTTCCGAAAATATCCGGATTGTTCTGATCCGCTGCGATAACCTGCTTTGCCTTGGCTATCGCGGACTTCTGAAACGTAGCCAGCGTATTCACGCCCTGATGGGAGACCACAGCCTCGCCCTTGTAATATCCGGGATTGATGACTCTTCCTTTAAATTCCTTCATATGCGCTGCCTCACTTTCCAATGATGTAATCCAGAAGTTCGTCGTCCTTGTAGTAACGGGCCACGGAGTAGGTTCTCAGTTTGTTGGAACTTGTCATGATCCGGCGGGACTTGGTCAGCGGATTGGAGGTATACATCAACGGGCAGATGTACGTGACACGCGCGCCCGTTTTCAGAAGTTCCCGATATTTCTCCGTCTTTTCAAATTCCTTCATGACCGGCGGTGCCGTGCAGAGGACCGTCTGACACTTGACCTTCTTCTTTCCGGTCTCCTTCAGGCCGTTAATGATCTTATCCGCCCATTCATTGAGCTGTGCGCGTGAAAGATGCGGACAGCCGATGAACGCTATCGTGCCCTCCTTGTCCGGATCCTTCCACATGACCGGATAGGACTTGTAGACGCGCTCCAGTTCCGCGTCATCAACCACGTATTCCTTATAACCTTCCGCCAGCAGGCTGTCACCCAGTTCTACGGCTTCCGGGGTCAGATTTTCCACATGGTACAGACCGACTGCACCGTTGGATGCGGTCGCAGCACCAAAGTCTTTCAGGTAGGATCTGGTCTCATCGTTCAGTTCGGTACCGATCCACTGATCCAGTCCGACAATGTACGGGACATCCTCCATGACTTTGATGCCGATGGCAGAACCCAGGATCTGCGGAATTGGTTTCTTCGTGGTCTTGACGATGACCTTCCACTTGGCCTTACGGCCTTCATCTGTTAACAGGCCGAAGTTCGGAACCAGTCCAAGAACAGCGCCAAAAATATCGATCATCCCGGAATTTCTGTTGCAGCGCGCGCCAAGAACGGAGTTCGCGTAGTTGACCGCTGAAGATTCCGCCCAGGAAAGAATGTCCCCCTTCTTGGGAACATTGCCCATTTCGTCAAAATAGCATGCACAGGAGAAAGCATTGTCACCGGAAAGTCCCAGTTTCTTCAGCTGCTCCTCGTAGCGGCCCTGCGCGCCGTAAAGGACCGTTGAAAACAGAATGCGGTCCAGCGGGTTGCATTTCACATTTTCAAAATCCACAGGCCGGGGGTCCATGGTAAATCCGCCGTCGACTTTGAGGCCGGCGGAAATCAGTTCATCCATCGTCCGATAGATGGGCTTCAACAGGGACAGTCCGAAGGAAGTGACCAGATGGCCTTGCCCGTGAGTGACCGGCACCAGACGATCCGCTTCAAACATATCGCCGTAACGGACGATCGTTTCCATCACCTTCGCCTTGACATCTCCCTCTTCTCCGTTCAGGATCCGCCGCTGCCCTTCTGTAAGCTGCATTTTAGGTTCGTACATTGCTTATCCTCCATTTTCCTTGCTGCAATATACAAAAAGGGCGCAATGAACCTCTGTCACTACACCCCTCTGTTCTCTTTTTACTTAAGCGTTTGCTTTTGCCTTGTTGGCTTCAAACTCATTGATGGCGTCAACCAGTTCATCGACATCGATACCGTGAACCATGCATGCCATTTCCAGGGACTCCATCTGAGAAGACGGGCAGCCCAGGCAATGCATGCCGGCAGCCATCAGGATCGGTGCAACTTCCATGTCAAATTCCAGCAGTTCGCCGATCAGCATTTCCTTCGTTACCATTTTCATACCTCCGGGTGACTAAATTTATAGTGATTGTATGGGGCGGCAATGCCGCCGACAAATATTGCTTCAATATCAGTACATGTACGGTACCGCAAGTATTGCCAGCGCTACAAAAAAGACAAATGCGATCACCTGCAGAGCCATCATGACACTTCCGGCGATGACACCGATCTTACCCATGATCTGACCGGCTTTCGCATTTCCGGACAGCGTATCTGTGTGCAGGTACTGCTTGACCTTATTTGCTTTGGAAAGAGCGATCGCGCAGAGAATGATGCATACCAGAAACATATGCAGATAACCGAATACCAGACCGATGATACCCAGTGTCATGGAAGACTTGGATACGGCTTCCACATCCAGACCGGCGCTGAAATTCGGAGCCTCGGCCTGAGACATCGTGTCATAGCTGTTATACGTTGATGATTTCTGATCAAAAGATGAAGTCCAGGGAGTCTGATTATCATACACAGGCTGCTGCGGATCGTTTGCCGGAACTTCTTCAACCGGATTGCCGCAGACCGGACAGAACTTCTCGTCGTCTTCAATCGGCGCGCCGCACTTCTGACAAAAACCCATGATCTACCTCCTTTATAAAAGACCTGTTTCCGTTCCATGATGAAACATTCCCATCAACAGGATAAATATTTTCGTATCACTATTATCATACATCATCTCTGTATCATTTGGCAAGTAAAAAAACATTGCCGTCTGCCGTTTCCGTTCCGCTGCCTCTCTTAGTCAGAGCCCGGAAAGTTCCGTCCACTCCGTTTCGGAAAAAGGCCGGATCACTTCCGCCTCATTCATTCCGTTGTCAGCATTCCCGGGTTCCAGCCAATAATACCGGACCTCGGCCTTCCTGTCTCCGGCGACGGAAAGCAGGAATTCGGTTTCCGTGCCAAAGCGGATCGTATGAAGCTGCATTTTTTCCGGATTCCCTGTGGTTTCCAGCTTTTCCGGAGAAAAGGAGGTCTGCTCTCCGGCTTTTAAAAGGCTTTCCTTCCGTGTCCAGCGTGCGTAAAAGCGAAGCTCCGCTTCCTCGTCAACGCCTTCTGCTTTTTTCTCCGCAGCTTCTACGCTGTCTGCTTTCATTTCAGCCGCTGTCCGGATCCTTTTTCCGAGCTTGACCGGAAGCTCCGGACTGTGTTCATGCCGCGCGGACCGGTTTTCCAGATCCACCCCCACCGGACCATCGGAGACCGCAGCCGCGACTGCGTCCTCCGTATGACTGATGGAAAAAAACAGGTCATCCGCTGTCCACTTTCCGTCGGATCTCTTTTCCGGATGAAACGCCGAAAGCTCCCGCTCTTTCAGAAAACGAACCGCTGCTTCCAGTGTTTTCCACGCAAGATAACGCTGGATCCGCTGCTTTTCATGGACTGTATTCCGAATCTGTGCGTCCCGTTCCGGCGGAAAGACGGTAGTGATCTCCGTCTTTTCCGGGATCCGCATCACAAAAACCGCTGTTTTCATCAATAACCGAACTTGTCGTTAATCTTCTTCATTTCCGCCGGGTCAAACTTATAAGAGCGGTCGTAGAACAACAGACCGTTCTGTTCCTGCTCGACGTCCGTGACCTGCGTGTAGCAGAAGCCCTGGACCGCGGGGCTCTTGCAGAATGCGGAAGTGATTTCATCATAATGGGCAAGGAATGCTTCCGGAGAATCGTCCTTGGAGTACCCCCAGTTGCCGACACGGTCAGAGGCATCGCCCTTTTCCTCGGGAAGCATCATGTGCATGCCGCCGTACTCCGTGATGAGGACCGGCTGACCCTTGTACTCAAAATCGCCTACTGCCAGCACATGCTTGGGGCCCTGAGGATCGCAGGTGGGAATATTGTCCACATCCATGTACATCTTTTCGATTTTTTCGCCGTCCTTTTCATAATCATGGATGGTGAAAAGATCGCCGGTGACATGCTCCCAACCGTCGTTGTCGATGACCGGACGCATGGGCTCCAGAGATTTGGTCAGCTCGTAGGCAGCCTTTATCTTATGGCGGATGATTTCATGATCTCTGCAGCCGCCCACGCCCCAGGATTCGTTTAACGGTGTCCATGCGACGATGGACGGATGATTGTAATTCTGGAAAATGTTTTCCATCCACTCCGTATACAGGCGGGCAGCAGAAAGCTTGGTGTAGACATAGGAGTTTCCGATTTCACCCCACACCAGAAAGCCCATACGATCGGCATGGTACAGATAGCGCGGATCTTCGACCTTCTGATGCTTGCGGACGCCGTTGAAGCCCATGTCCTTCATGGCCTGAATGTCAAAGACATAAGCCTCCTCGGACGGACCGGACAGGATGCTTTCCGGCCAATACCCCTGATCCAGTACCAGTTTCTGGAAATACGGCTTGTTGTTCAGGCAGAACCTGCCGTCCTCAATGGAGACCTTGCGCATGCCGAAATAGGAGTGAACGCGGTCGGTGATCCGGCGGCCCTCATAAGCCTTGTACTCCAGCGTAAATAAAACCGGGTGCTCCGGCAGCCAGCTGTATTCTTCTTCGGAAAGGCCTTCCAGCGCTTCGCTTAAGGAAACCGTCAGCGTGCCGCGGTTGCAGGCTTCCGGAGTATCCTTTCCGGAGGCGATCTTTTTACCGTTCAAAAGGACATCGACGCCAAAAGAACAGCCGGACTTCTGATGAGGATACGGCACATAGGGGCAGGTCAGTTCATACTCAAACAGAACGGATTTCTCATCGTAAAGCGGTGTCACAAGCACATTTTTCACATGCGTCTCTTCCACGGCCTCGATCCAGACAGACTGCCAGATGCCGGTGGTACGGGTATAGAAAATGCCGTAAGATTTTTCTTCCCAGTACTGCTTGCCGCGAGGCATTTCACGGTCTGCGGGGTCATCAAAAGCCTTGACGACAACGGTATTCTTTTTGCCGAACTTCACCGCTTCCGTAATATCCGCAGAGAAGCCCACCTGTCCGCCGGTATGACGAACCGCCAGACGGTCATTGACATAAACAGCGGCTTCATAATCCACTGCGCCGAAATGCAGGAAGATCCGTTTTCCCTCCATGCTTTCCGGAAGCTCGATTTTTTTCCGATACCATACCGTATTGTGGAAATCACTTACACCGATGCCGGACAGCGGCGCCTCATAACAAAACGGAACGATGATCTTTTTGTCAAAGACCGGCTCATCAAAGGAAAAATCCCACTTTCCGTTCAATGTCATCCAGTTTTCACGCTCAAAATCCGGGCGCGGGAACTCGCTTCTCAGTATTTCTGCCATTTTATTTCTCCTTAAATCTCAAACATATTATTCAGGATCTTCTTTCCCGCTTCCGTTTTGAAGATCTTTTCACGTACAGACAGCGCTTCTTCCTTTGAGTCGCCGTTTTCATACAGATTGACAAGGAAATCGGCTTCAACCAGGATCTGATAATCCGGGCCGTGAGTGGCCGTGTACGTATGATGATGTCCCACAAGGAATGCCACACGTTCCGCGCGCTTTTCATCATAGCCAAGACGGGTCAGCATTTCACGGGCAACCGGTGCCCCTTCTTTTTCCTGATAAGGACCTGCTGAGCTGCCATACTTTTCAAGCGCCGGCTTGATGCCGATGTCATGGACGATGCTCGCTGCTTCCAGCGTGGCCAGCGTTTCCTCATCCAGTCCCTCTTCTTCGCCAATCAGCTTTGAAAACGCATGGACCTTCAAAAGATGCTGGATCCTTCCGGGCACGCCCGCTTCATATCGGATCATTTCATCCAGTAATGCATTGTGATTCATGAATCCACCTCTTCATACCGAAATTTTTAAGCCCATTGTAGCCGTTTCCCTCGGGAATGTCCACTACTCAACGGCTTAATTTCTCCTGTTTCAGTCTTCTTTTTTTCTTGAAGAACTTATCATCAGGTATTATACTGATTTAAGCCGTTTCCTTTACGAAATGAAAATCGGCATACCCCCGCTGTTCCGGGCGCATATTCAGTCTTCATCGGAAAGGACAAACAACATGCGTATTATCACCAAAGACCGTTCTTTTTATAAGACCCTCATTGCCCTGACGATTCCGATCGTCCTCCAGGGCATCATTTCCTACGCCGTCAACTTTGCCGATCATCTGATGGTCGGTAAACTTGGAGACCTGGCTGTTTCAGGTGTTTACATGGGCGAACGCTTCCAGACCATTCTGCAGATGTTCGTATTCGGCATCGATGCCGCCATGCTGATTTTAAGTGCCCAGTACTGGGGCGCTAAGGACCGGGACAGTGTCAAAAAGATCTCCGCCATGGGCATCCGCTGGTCCTTCTATGTGGGTGCGGTCATGGGCGTCATCATTGCGCTTTTTCCGCGTTTCTTCACCGGCCTTCTGACCGATGACGCCGCTGTTGTAGAGACTGCAATCGGTTACGTGGTTTTTGTGGCGCTCTCCTATCCGTTTTTCTGCGCGTCACAGCTTCTGATCACCGCGATGAAATCCGTGGAGAATGCCAAGCTCGGTTTCTGGATTTCCTTCATTGCGCTGTTTGTCAACATCGGCCTGAACTACCTGTTCATTTTTGGCGGCCTCGGCATTCCGGCAATGGGCGCTACCGGCGCCGGTCTGGCAACGCTGAGCTCCCGTATCGTGGAATTCCTGATTGCAGCTGTCTTCGTATTTAAGATCGATACCCGCCTCAACATGAAGCTTCGCGACATGTTTGTGCAGGCGCCGGAACTTCGCCGTGACTTTCTGAAAAACGGAGCGCCGGTCGTGGGCGGCCAGATGGTATGGGCCGTTAATCTCGTGTTCAATGCTTATGTCATGGGACATCTTTCCGCGGCAGCTGTTACTGCTTCCTCCATCACGGATCAGCTGGAAGGCTTCCTCCGCGTATTCGTATTCGGTCTTTCCGGTGCGCTCGGCATCATCACTTCCAAAACTGTCGGTGCCGGCGAATTTGAAAAGATGAAGGAATATGCCCGTACAGCGGAAGTCATTTTCCTGGGCGTGGGCATCACCGCAAGCGCGCTGATGTATCTGTTCCATGTGCCCTTCATGTCTCTGTACGATGTCAGCGATGAAGCGCTGATGCACTGCCGTCAGTTCTTTAATGTGCTGTTCTTCACGTTCATCGGCACCTGCTGGCAGGCCACGACCCTTTCCGGTCTGGTCAAGTCGGGCGGTGATACAAGCTTTGTCTTAAAGAACGATTCCTTCTTCGTATTCCTGGTCATGATTCCCGGAAGCCTGATCGCGATCCACTTCGGCGCGCCGGCCTGGGTCATCTTCTTCGTCCTGAAGATCGACCAGATCCTGAAGTGCTTCGTTGCCGTGGTCAAGGTCAACAGCTTCAACTGGATGCGAAAGCTGACGCGTACCAAGGAAGCCTGACAACAGAACTCAAAAGCCGGTCAGCCGCTTTTACCTTTGTAAAGCACCGATGCCGGTTAATTATCCTATACACATAAAAATTGCATGCAGGAGGAAATTATGTTAATCAGAAACGCATTGATCCATGATGCCATCCATGAGGAAGCCTATAAGGGCGACATTTTGGTAAAGAACGGCAAGCTGGTACAGGTCGGCGGAACCATCGAGGCCGAAGGTGAAGAAGTCATCGACGCCGAGGGCATGGAAGCATGGCCGGGATTCGTTGACGCGCACAGTCACATCGGTCTGGACGACTGGGGCGGCCCCACCGGTGGTACCTACGACTACAACGAAATGAATGATATCTGCTGCCCGCAGCTTCGCGGTCTGGACAGCTACTATCCGCAGGATGCAGCTATTCCGATGGCACTGGAAGGCGGTGTTACGACCGTCGGCACCGGCCCCGGCTCCGCCAATGTTCTGGGCGGTACCTTCATTGCAGTAAAGCTGTACGGAAACTGTGTGGATGACCTGGTCATCGATCCGGCTGTGGCCATGAAGTGCGCTTTCGGTGAGAACCCCAAGCGCTGCTACAGCAGCAAGGTCGATTCCGCTCGTATGACCACCGCTGCAAAGCTTCGCGAGGCGCTGTTCACTGCCAGGGATTACATGCTCCGCAAGGAGGCCGCAGGCGATGACATCACCAAGCAGCCCGCTTTCGATATGAAGAAGGAGGCGCTGATCCCGGTACTGAAGGGCGAGATGCCGTTAAAGGCGCATGCGCATCGTGCTGATGATATCCTTACCGCACTCCGCATCGCAAAGGAATTCGGTGTCAAGATCACGCTGGAGCATGTTACGGAAGGTCATCTGATCGTAGAAGAACTGAAGCGCGCAAACGTTCCGTGTGCAGTCGGCCCGACTCTCACCAACGCTTCCAAACTGGAACTGGTCAACAAATCTTGGACCACTCCGGGCGTTCTTTCTGATGCCGGCCTTCAGGTCTCCATCATTACCGATGCCCCGGTCATTCCGGAACAGTACCTTCCGCTCTTAGCAGGTCTTGCGGTAAAGGCCGGCATGGATCCGTTCAAAGCGCTGCAGGCCATTACCATCAATCCGGCCAAGCATCTTTGCATCGACGCGCGCGTCGGTTCTCTGGAAGCCGGTAAGGATGCGGATATCGTCCTGACAGACGGTGATCCGATGGTTTCCAACACCAATGTCAAAGCTGTCATCGTAGACGGCAAAAAGCTGGTTGGCTGACCGTAAATCCAGTTCATAAAGGAGTCATCATGAAATTACTGAATTATAATATTGTCATTGCCGGCGCCGGTCCTGCCGGCATCGCTGCTGCCCTCGGTGCAGCACGTGCCAAGGATGCAAACGGAAATGTTCCTAAAAGAAAGATTGCTCTCATCGAACGCTACGGTGTGGTTGGCGGCGGTCTGACCTCTTCTTATATCCGTCCGTTCCTTGGAACCGTTGAAAATAAAAATGTAGGCCGTGAAATCGAGCAGCTCATCAAGGAGAACTGCAAATACATGTCTCCGGTAGAATCCGCCAAGGTCGTTCTGACTCAGCTTCTGCATGAAGCAGGCGTGGATCTTTATCTGCAGACTCAGGTCAATGCAGTGGAAAAGGACGGTGAAGACGTCAAGAGCATCCTTGCCGATTTCCGCGGCCAAAAGCTGAAATTCACCGCAGACGCATTCCTGGATTGTACCGGTGACGGTGACCTGTCCGTTCTGTCCGGTGCTGAATTTGAGATGGGTCGTGAAGGTGACAGACTGGTACAGCCGGTCTCCATCATGTTTACCATCGACGGCATTGAAAACGATTACGGCCTTCTCTGCGAGCATGAAGAGCATTACACCGTTCTTCCGAACGGCAAGGAATATCTGGACCTCTGCCACAAGGCGTGCGCAAGCGGTGAGCTTCCGCCGTCCGTTAACATCGTCCGTCTGTACGCAACCGCCATCTCGGGTGAACGCATGGTCAATGCAACTCAGATGAACCATGTAAATCCGCTGGATCCGCTTTCTCTTTCCAACGCGGAATACGAACTTCGTATGCAGGTTCAGCAGATCGTGGCTTTCCTGCAGAACAACGTTCCGGGATTTGAGCATATCCGTGTTAACGGAAGCTGCACCACCACCGGTGTCCGTGAATCCAGAAGAATCTGCGGTGATTACACGATGACCGCTGAGGATCTGTTTGCCGGCAGGCGTTTTGACGATGCCGTTGTTGAAGACGCCATGTTCGTTATCGACATTCACAATCCGGACGGTGCCGGTCAGGCTGAGACCGATGGCTGCCCGCACAAGCCGGAGCCGTACGAAATTCCGTACCGTGCACTGCTGCCGAAGGGACTGAACAATCTGATTGTGGCAGGCCGCTGCATTTCCGGTGACCACCGCGCACATGCATCTTACCGTGTCATGCGCATCTGCCTGGCAATGGGCCACGCAGCCGGTGCTGCCGCAGCGCAGATGACCGATGAGAAGATCAGTTCCAGAGCCGTGGACATCCGCCGCGTGCAGAAGGAAGTCTGCATCGTAAAATAAAGTTAAGTTATGACTCCGGCGATCGCTTACCCCAAAGCAAATGTTCAGAGTTCAAGCAAAAGTTTACACAAAAAGGGCTGTGAAATAACCCTATAACACAAAGAAGGGCGCTGTGAAAAAATCATTCTGATTTTTTCACAGCCCCTTTTTTATTTATCGTATTCTGATTTCATCCGGCGTAATCTCGCACGGCAGATACAGCACTTTCACGCCTGCTGCCTGTGCCTCGGCAAGTGCAGTACCGAACTCCGGATGCGTTTCAATATTCGGAAGGACGATCTCCACCTGCGGCATGGCGATCACAAAAGCAATATAGCATTCATAACCCTGCGCCTGTGCACCGGCAAGCTCTCTCAGGTGCTTTACCCCTCGCTCTGTAGGTGCGTCCGGGAAATAGCCAATGCGTTCCCGTTCCAATGTGCAGCCCTTTACTTCTATCAGAATTTTCCGAACACCACCGCACTCCACGTAAAAATCCACCCGCGACGCTCCATACGTATACTCCGGCTTGATTTTTGTTATGTCTTCAAAGCAGGACCTGCCGCTTTCCAGCCATTCCTTCACAACCGTATTCGGCACCTGGCTGTCGATGTTCACCCAACCCAGCCCCGGCTTCATTACCGTGATCAGGTCGTATTTTGTCTTACGTGCAGGGTTATCGGAAACTTCCAGGATCACCTCCGCATTCGGAGTCAGAAGTTCCCGGCACCTTCCGGTATTTTTCACGTGGACGGTCTCAATCGTTTCGTTACAGCATGGGGCGACCGCCACATGCGCTATAAAACGGTTCGGCCGGTCAATAAACCGGCCGACCACTGTATTCTTATACTTCATCGGTTCGTTCTGTTTTAAAGCGCTCCGCTCAATATTCAAATTCGCAATGTGACAGGAATTCCTTTGCCATCAGCGTTGCGCCCACCTGGTTCGGATGAATACGATCCCATGCAATATAACTGGAATGACGAATCTTGCAGTAGTCCTCGTACATCTGCTGGAAATCCACAAAAATGAAGCCATGCTTTTCAGCAAGCTTTTTGCAGATGGCAGTGTACTCATCCATGCGGGCGCGCATCATATCCTCACGGTTCGGCTCCATATAGTACGGTGAGCAGATGAACACGCCCTTCACGGTCTCCGGGATCATGGCAATCATCTTCTCCATGTTTTCTTCGTACTCATCCGGCTGAACCTGGTCACTTAAAATGGCCGGGGAATCAAACTGACGCCATACATCATTGATACCGATGCAGATGGATACCCAATCCGGATTCAGCTGCACAACATCGCGATCAAAACGAGCAAGAAGGTCGCGGCTCGTATTGCCGGAAATACCGGAATTGGTCACGCGGATCTTGGTTTCCGGGTACCACACTGCCAGCATGTTTTCAATAACACGCACATAACTGCGGCCAACATTGTCAAACAGTCCTTCGCCAACCGGCTGTGCACTGCCCATATCCGTTACAGAATCACCGGCAAAAACGATCCGGTCCAGGTTTTCAAAAATCATAGTATTACTCCTTCCCATTCAACACTTCATGCTTTCGATTTTCTCAGCGATCCAGCCCTTTATAGATCGTATTTCCTAAGAGCGGCATAAAGATCTCTTCACGCGGGTTCAGCTGATGCTGAACATAGAATACCGCCAGCTTGCATTCCGGTGTGTGAGCGCCTGCCGCCAATCAGTCCGAGTTTTTTCATGATGCTGCCTCCTGCTTGCTGTCCTGTATGTTGCAGTATAACAGATATTCCATGCATTTTCCAAGACAGAATTGCACAAATATCGAAATGTCGGACATAAAAAAGAGGGCTGTTAGATTTCTTTACACCTAACAGCCCTCTCAATGAATTTCAATGAGCTTCACTTTCTTTACCTCTCTCTCTTCAGAATGCGGAAATGAATTCAATTGTCCTTTGGTTTACCCTCCTTTTTGATTTTTAATGGGTTAAGGTTTACTTAAGCCATCGGACTGATCCTCCTGTTTTTAGAAGTTTTCTCTTCTTTTAAGTTTATCTTTGAAACATTTCTGTTGTCATTATAGTAAACCATTTGTTTCTATTTTACAATACTCAATGTTGCACAAATAATTTTGTTGTTGATTGTGCACAACGGAGAATCCGGTTGTTTGATGACGATTTTGCTTGCAGCCCCCTATTTTCTGTGATATGATAATTTTGTTGGGCGGCTCTTACGAGCCGCCCTTTTTTATCAGTAATTCTCTTCTGCAAATGCCACAGCTTTTTCGATCCAGCCTTCCATGCAGGTGCCGATGCCTTCCGCAAAACCATGATCACCGGTCGGACCGATGTTCAGCACTGCCGGAATGCCTGCTGCATCCAACGCACGCTTCAAAATTCTGGAGTGTTCCGGATTAACCAGCCTGTCTTCAGCCGTTGCAGCAATATAGCACGGCGGGAAATCCTCCACATGCTCTTCCACGTTCCAGTCGGAAACCGCTGCTTCTCCGATGGTCATTCCCAGCGAACGAACCGTGAAATCATCTCTTCCTGCCTGCTCCGCCATCAGCTTCCAGGATACCGGCGGATAGACCGGCCACATGACGAGCGGCTTCGGAAGGCCCTTTACGGCATAGCCTTTATTCTTCATTGCCCAGCTCAGAATCAGACTTGCGCCTGCGGAAAAACCGGTGGTCAGATACCGATCCCACTGAACGCCAAACTCCGCTGCATTGTCGCGGATATAGCACAGCGCCTTGGCATAGTCATCGATGGCCGTCTGAATGGACAGCGGACCCGCCACGCGGTAAGACAGAACGAAGCAGTTATAACCGAGCTTGTTCAGATGAGCGGCAATGGGCCAGCCTTCCGTCAGATTCCAGACGTTCACATAACCGCCGCCCGGTACAACCATGACATAGGGCTTTTCAAAAGCCTTCGGATCCGCGCTCGGCATCCAGACAAGGCTTGCTTCCTTCTTCTTAGGATCTTCCGCAATCTCCTCTTCAGTGTACAGCGGGAAATACCATTTGCCGGTCTCAGCCGCTTCATACAGACGGTTCAGGCCGCTTCTCATGCTCTCCGCATTCCAGTAACCATGCGCCGGCATTTCTTCAAAGGTCAGATCATAGGCCTTTTCCTTGGTATAGTCGATGTTGGTTACATAATACGGCACCATCGGCGCGATCAGCGCTTCATTCATCGTGTCCCGAAACAGGGACTGCTTGGTAAATCTTTCCATTTGGACCTCCTATGTTCAGCCCAGCATCTCCCGGATCACGGCAGACATCTCTGCTTCACACGCTTCCAGTTCTTCCACGAGCTTGAACTGGTTGCGCGCGCGGTCCAGATTGTGCTTGGGGCGATGGATCTTAAAATAAGTATCACCGTTCAGATAATCTCCCAGGAAACGTACACCGCATTCGTATGTCATAAGTCGGATGGAGAACGGAAGCAGTTCGATCTCACGCGGGGTAAGGACCTCCTTCATCTCTTCCAGATAGCCCTTGGTGAACGCTTTGAAGGATTCCATGTCGACCTTGACCTTGGAAAGATCGTTCTCATCCTCATCGGCGGTACTTCCGCCGCCGCGAAGGGCATCGCCGTAATCGTACAGGCGGCTGCCGGGCATGACGGTATCCAGATCGATGACCGCCAGCGGCTTTTCGGTTTCTTTATCAAACAGAATATTATTGATCTTGGTGTCATTATGCGTAACAGCGGACGGAATCAGCCCACGCACCATGTCATTCAGCACCACATCCGCAATATGGGACCTTTTCAGCACAAATTCCACTTCATCCGTGACTTCCTGCAGTCTGCCCGCACGGTCGCTGAAAACGGCATTTCTGAAGTCCACAAGGCGGCTTTCGGTATTATGAAAATTCACGATCGTCTCGTGGAGCGTCTTACTGGGGAAATCGGCCAGAAGCTTCTGGAACTCACCAAAACACCGGCCCGCGCCGTACATATCCTGCGGCGTCTTGCTGCCTGGCTCCACTTCCTTGGTTCCGCCGATGTTGTCATACATCCGATACGCCTGTCCTTCATAGACCGTGTAGCTCTTACCCTTCAGCGTCCGGATGACATTCAGCGTCCGACGTGCCGGATCCTCCCCCTGTTCGCGCAGTTTGTTCTGCACAAACGCCGTGACATTTTCAATATTTTCCATCAGTTTTTCCGGATCCGTAAACACCGATGTATTGATTCGCTGAAGAATGTATTTTCCGTCCGCGGAACGAAGCGTGTCGTTGATATGACCGTTTCCGCAGGGAGAAAACTCTCCCTCGATGCCAAAACGGGAAGTAATCTCAGTGTAATTCATAAGTATTAAACCTCATCACTCATATACTGGAAGAACGGAAGCGGGAACCAGCTCTTTGCAGCTGCCGGAAGCTCATAGCCAAAATCGGAATTGAATGCCGTGATGTCAAACATCATATTGACGGCTTCCACCTCGCTGACAAGCTTGGGCGGCATGCCCGGATAGGGTTCCACCGCCGGAACGCCGTCCGTTACGGAAAGCTTCAGCACTTCACCGTTGTCAAAACCGAGGATCACTTCCCCGTCACACAGCGGCCGATACGCTGCCGCCATTTTCATGTACGCCCTGAGCGTTCGTTCGTAATTCAGGATCTTGATCATCTGGCAGCCGGTCAGCTGGGTGTCCTCCGCAATGCGGGACAGGATCATGATCATATTCTTTTCATACGGCGGAATGTGGTCGATGGCAATACGCTCTTCTTTTACTCCCGGCAGTTTCTTCAGCATGTCATTCACCACGCGAGCCACCATCTGATCGTCCATCAGGCGGAGATCATGCAGTACCGCTTCATTCGGACGATACATGAACGTACCGAAGAATTCACCGTTCTTTGTGATGACATAAGGTCTGCAGTCCATGGAAAACAGGATGTTGAATTCCTGCTCCCGTTCGTGTACCGTGCTGGTCAGCGCAGATTTGCGAAGCAGACGCTCTTTTGTAATAAACTCCTGGTCCTCCCGGGTCAGTTCGCGGAATTCGTAACCAAAGTCCGCATCGGCTCCGTAGATATGCCGCATATTGGTCCGGGTAATTCCAAATCCCGGATTAATGCCGGCCCGACCAAAGCCCCAGTGTTCATAGCGCTGCCGCTGGCCGCCAAGGACCATGTAATCGGCACCGACTTCTTTGGCATGCTCCAGCGACATCGCCATCATTTTCTTCATATGCCCTGCGCGGCGCGCATCCGGATGGGTGCTGACCGTGCCGATGCCGATGACATTCAGCGTTTCATCAGCCACCTTTACCGTCAGGACAAAATTACCCACACAGCCCATGATCTTTCCGTCTTCCACGGTGATCACATGCATCGGTGCCGTCTTGATGTTTTGATAAAGCTTGGGCAGAATGCGGGGAAAATAGGAATCAACTGAGGTGTCTTTTTCAAAATCACCGGTCCAGTTTTTCCCGTCAAACGCATGATTTGCTTCATCGATAATATTTTTATAATCCTCCTCTGTGGCCCATCTGTATTCTGTCATTTATGCTCTCCTTCCGTATAATTTACTGCGGCGATCGCTGCTACCGCGCCGTCCGCTGCTGCTGTCGCGACCTGTCGGATCCGTTTGGAACGGCAGTCTCCCGCCACAAAAACACCCGGCGTCCTGGTCAGGCAGGATTCATCGGAATCCGCATAGCCCCAGTCATTCAGATCGATCTGTCCGGTGAACGGTTCATTCTGAGGAACCAGACCAACTGCCACAAACAGGCCGCTCAGATCGTACTCCTTTGTTTCACCGTTCTCACGATTCTCAATGATCACGCCGGTAAGCTCACTCTCGCCTTTGAAGCCCTTCACGGAAACGCCCGTGATGATCTCCACATTGGGGGCGGCTTCCAGTTTCTCCTGCAGTTTCTTCTCACCGGTCAGATAGGGCATGTCCTGGAAAATATACAGTTTTTCCACAAGATCGGAAAGCAGTACCGCCTCCTGCAGCGCGGAATTTCCGCCGCCCACAACGCCCACGACCTGATCCTTATAAAACGCGCCGTCACAGACCGCGCAAAATGAAATGCCGCATCCCACCAGTTCTTCCTCGCCGGGAAGGCCCAGCATGCGATGTCTGGCACCGGTCGCAATGATGACTGCTTTTCCTTCAAACACATCGCCCTCGACCGTTTCCACGAGAAAGGTATTCCGGCCGGTGTCCTCCAAAGGCATTCCTTCCCGGATGCCGATGACTTCACCGCTCTCAAAATCCACGCCCTGCGAAATGGCCTGATCCACCAGCTTCTCCGCGAATTCACTGCCGGAAAGCGAGACAAAGCCCGGGATATTCTCCACGCAGGGAGAGAATGTGATCTGTCCGCCAAAATTCTCTTTTTCAATGACTGCGACCGTCTTGTTGGCACGGCGCGCGTAAACGGCAGCCGTCAGACCGGCCGGCCCGCCGCCGATGATGATGATATCGTACATAGGACTCCTCTGTTTACTGATACTGCGGTTTTGACCGCAAAACATATGCATGAATATCGGCAGAAACGGCCGCGGCCTTAAATTGCCGCGGCCATTTGCCTTTATGACGCTTACGCGTTGACAGTCATCGCTGCCAGATATTTCTTGATGGCCGGAAGACCGACAATCTTTTCAGTCTCATCGCCCGCCTCAACAACAAGTGTCGGCGCCTGCTTGATACCGTATGCTTTCGCTGCTTCCGGATCCTGGTTTGCATAGATCTTTGTATACGGAATACCCATCTTGTCCATTTCAGCTGCAACGATCTTGCAGTTCGGGCAGGTGGTTGTCGCAAACAGCTTGAGAACAGAGGTGACCGTATTCGCTGCTTCCTGTGCGATCGTTTCAGCCGCTGCCGGAGCTTCCTGAACCGGAGCATCCTGCACCGGTGCTGCCGGAACCTCATGAATGCCTGCTGCGGCATCGGCTCTCCTCTTGCGGATCAGCTTGGAAGATGCCACATCGTAAACCTTACGGTCCTTGTACTCCTGCGTCTTTCCGTCGTTCCAGTTCTGAACCGGACGATAGTAACCGGTGATACGGCTGTAAACCTCAGTCACTGCGCCGCATTCCGGACACTTGAACTGCTCCCCGGACAGATATCCGTGCGTCTTGCAGACGGAATAGGTCGGGGACATGGTGTAATACGGAAGCTTGTAATTCTCTGCGATCTTGCGTACAAGGTCGGCCGCTGCCTTCCAGTCCGGGAGCTTTTCTCCAAGGAAAGCATGGAAAACGGTGCCGGAGGTGTACAGCGTCTGAAGTTCATCCTGAATGTCCAGGGCTGAGAAAACATCATCCGTGTAGCCAACCGGAAGGTGGGAAGAATTCGTGTAATACGGGGTGTCATCCACTGATTTTGCCGCAGTGATGATACCCGGATACATCTTCACGTCATGCTTTGCAAGACGGAATGCCGTGGACTCTGCCGGCGTTGCTTCCAGATTGAAGAGATCGCCGTACATTTCCTGGTAATCGGAAAGGCGCTCTCTCATGTGGTTCAGCACATCGGCGGTAAACTTTTGAGTCTTTTCGTGCGTCATGTCCGCACGAAGCCATTTGGCGTTCAGACCGACTTCATTCATGCCCACAAGACCGATGGTGGAGAAGTGGTTCGCGAAGGTGCCCAGATAACGCTTGGTATACGGATACAGTCCGTTGTCCAAAAGACGGGTAATAACAGAACGCTTGGTGTCCAGCGAACGGGCTGCGATGTCCATCATATGATCCAGACGCTTGTAGAACTCTTCCTGATTCTCGGAGAGATATGCAATACGCGGCATGTTGATGGTAACAACGCCTACGGAACCGGTGGATTCACCGGAGCCGAAGTAGCCGCCGGATTTCTTACGGAGCTCACGCAGATCCAGACGGAGTCTGCAGCACATGGAGCGTACATCGGAGGGCTCCATGTCGGAGTTGATATAGTTGGAGAAGTACGGAGTGCCGTACTTTGCGGTCATTTCAAACAGAAGACGGTTGTTTTCCGTATCGGACCAGTCAAAATCGGAGGTAATGGAATAGGTCGGGATCGGATACTGGAAGCCGCGGCCGTTGGCATCGCCCTCGATCATGATCTCAATGAAGGCCTTGTTGACCATATCCATTTCCTTCTTGCAGTCCTTGTACTTGAAGTCCACTTCCTTACCGCCGATGAGGCAGTTCATTTCCGCAAGGTCTGCCGGAACCGTCCAGTCCAGCGTAATATTGGAAAAGGGTGCCTGGGTGCCCCAGCGGGACGGCGTGTTGACACCGTAAACAAAGGACTGGATGCACTGCTTGACTTCCTTGTAGGACAGGTTGTCGATCTTGACAAACGGTGCCAGATATGTATCAAAGGAAGAGAACGCCTGCGCGCCGGCCCATTCGTTCTGCATGATGCCGAGGAAGTTCACCATCTGGTTGCAGAGGGTGGACAGATGGGATGCCGGTGCGGAAGTGATCTTGCCCGGGACGCCGCCCAGGCCTTCCAGAATCAGCTGCTTCAAAGACCAGCCGGCACAGTAGCCGGTCAGCATGGAAAGGTCATGAATATGAATGTCCGCATTGCGATGTGCGTTGCCGATCTCTTCATCATAGACCTCGGACAGCCAGTAATTGGCCGTAATGGAGCCGGAGTTGGAAAGGATCAGACCGCCTACGGAATACGTGACGGTGGAATTCTCCTTAACACGCCAGTCAGCGATCTTTAAATAGTTGTCCACGACCTGTCTGTAGTCCAGCAGGGTATTGGACAGATTGCGGAAGCGTTCCCGCTGCTTACGGTAAAGGATGTACGCCTTGGCCACATCGTCATAACCGGCACGGATCAGCACGGACTCCACGGAGTCCTGGATCTGCTCGACGGTAATCCGGCCGTCTGCAACCTTGTTTTCAAAATCCGCAGTGACCTTCAGACTTAAGAAGTCGATCACGTCCGGATGATACTGCATCTCACATGCGTCAAACGCCTTGGTGATGGCGTCACTGATCTTGGAAAGGTTGAAATCAACGACCTTTCCGTCTCTTTTTACTACACGGTACATTTTGAAATCTCCTGATATAATATGCAAATACGAATCTGTTGAAGGGATAACTCCCTATTGTAAATATATCGTACATTTTGGTCCCTTGTCAATATCAAAACCACAAGATATTGTGCTCATTTTCCGTTTTCACCTGTTTTCCGCCATAAGTTTTTTGTGCGAGATCTGCGTTTTATCAGGTATTTCAAGGCTTTACATGCCCCTCGATGCCTCAGTCCACACCTCGCACCTGTACATTTTTTACGAAGGGACGCACCGCATCCCGCATGGCAATGAGTTCCGCCTTCGTGACGGCATTCATACCCGTTCCGATGAGGTTCCCGCTGTCCACAAAATTCTGCAGATAGTAGTTTTCCGCGCCGCAGATCCATCGGCCGATCTTCACGATGTCCTCTGCTGTGTGGAACTCTTTCACCACCGTTGTTCGGAATTCATACGGAACACGATTCTCCAGAAGAAACGCAACGGTCTCTTCCACGGCATCAAGGTCCACGCCGTCCGCCCCCGCCGTCTTTGCGTATTTTTCACGGCAGTTTTTGACGTCCACTGCCACATAATCCACCAGTCCGTCCGTCACCAGTTCCTTCAGTTTTTCCGGAAACGTACCGTTCGTGTCCAGCTTCACCTTGAAGCCGAGCGCCCGCACTTTTTCGATGAATGTCCGGATATCCTTCTGAAGAAGCGGCTCACCGCCGGTAATGGCCACGCCGTCCAGAATACCGCGGCGTTTTTTTAGAAGCGCGAATATGTCTTCCTCCGGAATTTCCTCAAGTTCTGCCGTTTCCGTCACCAGAAGCGCGTTATGGCAGAAAGGACAACGCAGATTGCAGCCGCCGGTAAAGACCGTGCACGCCACATGTCCCGGATAATCCAGAAGTGTCATTTTCTGAAAACCGTTTATCAGCATAAAATCGATCTCTCCAAAAAATCACTGTATATGGACTGCCCGGGCTGCGGCAGGCCCGCTGCAGCCCGGGCAGTCCGGAATTTACAGCATTGCTTTGATGTTGCGGACAGAATCGGTGATGGCCTTCTTCTGATCCGGCATGCCGAAGTGCTCGATGGCATAGCATCCGTCGTAGCCGGATTCCACCATCTTACGAACAAACCACTTTACATTGACTACGCCGTCACCGACTGCGCAGCCGTAGATCTCGCTGCCATCGGTACGATGACCCGGCTTCTGAATACCGTCCGGCGTTTCAGAACGATCCTTGAGATGCACATGCGCAATTTTGTCCTTCATGCGCGGATACTCGTCTTCGATCTTCTCGCAGCAGAAATCCAGATTACCGGAATCCAGCGCAAATTTAAGGTTCGGAACATTGTCTGCAAAGTAGCGCATGCCTTCTGCAGACATGACCGGGCTCAGGACATTGTCATACGGCTCGATGACACACTGTACGCCAAGCTCCGCAGCCTTTGCAACAACCACCTTTTCGCCTTCGATCATCTGCCGGATCTCCTGTTCCTTCGTCTCTTCGTTTCCTGTCAGAAGACCCGGAATCGGCATGATGCTGTGACAGCCCATGGTCAGGGCGTCGTAGATCTGGCCAAAGCCGCGGAAATCGTCCGGCTTTACGGCAAAGTCAAAGTAGCCGCAGACATTGGATACCTTCAGGTCATGCGCTGCCAGAAGATCACGCATCTCCTCAGCGGTAATGCCTTCCTCCAGCATGTCAAAGTCACGGATGACTTCAATATAATCCACGCCGATGCTCTTTACATAATCCAGCATTTCACCGATGGAGACGCCCTGCTGCTCTGCAGCCTCCTTTACATGTCCGTAAAATACAGAAAGCTTCATGTTGTTCTCCTTGTTGTTTTATTTAAGAAACATTCCCCTCTGCCCCGCAGAGGATCCGGATATACTTACTTCAGCAGTTCTTCCGGTACCACATCCGCCATGGCCTTATACGCCGCTTCACTGGGATGCAGGGACGCTGGTTCACGATCGATGTCGCGTTTCCCCAGCAGGCCACCCATTTTGCATATGAAGCTGTCATTAAGTCCTCCTGTAACAAACTAAAGCATTAGCATCATACTATAAAGAGAGGCGTCGTTCAAGCGATATCCCGCCTGTTGTCCGTTTTCTGCTTTTATCTCACGGTTCGTTCTTCCATTTCCGAATGTCATCCAGCCGTTCTTTTACCGTTTTTTCTTTTCCCTGCTCGGTTGGTAAATAATATCTTTTGTGGGCTAACGAATCCGGAAGGCATTTCATTTTTGTTAATTTTTCTTCTGTATCGTGTGCATACTGATAACCGGCCCCATAGTTCAGGTCTGACATCAGCTGTGTGGGCGCGTTGCGGATCTGAAGCGGTACCGGCTCCGCCGGCGCGTTCCGGATATCATCCCTTACAGCCAGGCGCGCCGTATACAGCGCGTTGGATTTGGGTGCCATGGAAAGATAGACCACGGCGTGGGTAAGGTGGACATCACACTCGGGAACTCCCAGAAACTGACACGCCTGGTAGCAGTTTACAGCCACCTGAAGCGCCTGCGAGTCCGCCATGCCCACATCCTCACTGGCAAATCGTACCAGCCGCCGGGCGATGTAAAGCGGATCCTCACCGCCGTCCAACATGCGGCTCATCCAGTAGATTGCCGCGTCCGGGTCGGAATTCCGCATGGATTTATGGAGCGCGGAAATCAGATTGTAATGTTCCTCGCCTTTCTTGTCATAGAGCAGCGAGCGGCGGTTCGTACACTCAAAGACCACGTCCTTGGTGACGGTAATGGAGGCATCGGCGCCGATGGGCGAATTGAACACCGCCATTTCCAGCGTATTCAGAGCGGTACGGGCGTCACCGTTCGCAAACCGGGCGATGACCTCCAGTTCCTCTTCCTGAACGCGCACCATCATGCTCTTCAGTCCCTTTTCACTTTCAATGGCATGATGAAGAAGCTTCAGAATGTCTGTCTCTTCAAGAGCCTTCAGCACAAATACGCGGCAGCGTGAAAGAAGAGCCGAATTCACTTCAAACGAAGGATTTTCCGTCGTCGCGCCGATCAGAATGATGCTGCCCCGCTCCACATACGGCAGAAAAGCGTCCTGCTGCGCTTTATTGAAGCGATGGATCTCATCCACAAACAGCAGCGTTCGCCGTCCCATGCGGCGGCTCATCTCCGCCTGTTCCATGACGGCGCGAATTTCCTTGATGCCGCTGGTCACTGCGGAAAAATCCACGAATTCCGCTCTGGAAGCATTCGCGATGATCCGGGCCAGCGTCGTCTTGCCCACACCGGGAGGTCCCCAGAAGATCATAGAAGTAATCTGGTCACGCTCGATCAGGGTGCGCAGGATCTTACCGGGCCCCACCAGATGCTCCTGCCCCGCATATTCATTTAAACTTTCCGGACGAAGGCGGCTTGCAAGCGGCTGCATCGTCTCGCGCCGATCATCAAAAAGGCTGAACTGTTCCATGGAAAAGTCTCCTTTCACCTACACTGAAGGGCCGCTGCCCCATGTGCCCATCGTACCACACTCCCCTGTTTTTCTCAAGCATACGCACCTTTTCCATTCCGATTTATTGACGGCTTTTCACGAGTATGGTAAAATTTTCTGTGGTGCCGGCATGTCATGAACCGCACGGCACCGGAAAAACGGAGAAGGTATGAAAAACAGCAATTTTTCTTTTCATGATGTCGCAGTCTCCATCGAGCCCCGCATCGTCCGCGTGGAATCCGCGGACGCTCTGAAGGCCTTCTTAAATGGCCGCGGAATGGAAGCCGCAAAGGAGCTTTCCCGGGAGCTTCACGAGGAATATCGCAGACGTTTTGACAAAGAACTGGACATCACCCGGAATTCGCTGGCCATGGAGATCTACATGCATGTGCTGGTACAGAAGATCGCTCTCGCATTAAAAAAAATCACCGGGGAACGCGGTCTTGTAAAGCGGGTGCTCCGCAGCACCGCGGTCATCGACTGCGGGGAAAAGATCGAAGACACCAATCGTTTTGCCTGGGACTTTTTATCGATCTTCATGAAAAAAGACAACAGGTGATCACAGCGCATGCCGGTTTGAAATTCTGCCGGCCGCCGCACTGAACAGAAAGGACTGCATATGAATACAGACCCGCGCGCACTTCAGATGATCCGCGAACTGGCCGATGCCTTTGGCCCCTCCGGCTTTGAGGACGATGTTCTCACCGTGGCCCGCCGTTACGCCGAGGACATCGGAACGGTTGAAGAGGATCATTTAAGAAACCTTTACATTTACAGAAAAGAAAACACCGGCAGCAAGCCGGTCCTGATGCTGGACGCTCACAGCGACGAGGTCGGCTTCATGATCCATTCTGTCAAGCCCACCGGCACGCTGCGTTTCGTACAGCTGGGCCGCTGGGGTGAGATCGGCCTTTCCGCTTCCAAGGTGCTCGTGCAGAACGCCGAGGGCAAACGGATCCCCGGCATCATCGCCGCAAAGCCGGTCCATTTCATGACTGCGGCAGAGCGCGCAAACGGCGGCATTCCCGCAACGTCGGACTTTGTTATCGACATCGGCGCGACAAGTTACGAAGATGCCGTGAATAATTTCAAGATCCGCATCGGTGAACCCGCGACGACCGCCGCGCAGTTTGAATACGATGCTGAGCATGATGTGATCTTCGGCAAGGGCTTTGACTGCCGCATCGGCTGCGCCGCCCTTCTGGAAGTGCTTTACCGCCTGCGCGGTGTGGAACTGCCCTTCGATGTGGTCGGCGTTCTCTCTTCCCAGGAGGAAGTGGGCGACCGCGGCATCCGTGTGGCTGTAAACCATGTAAAGCCGGATGTGGCCATCTGCTTTGAAGGCTGCCCCGCAGACGACACCTTTACCGAACCTTATGCCATTCAGACCGCCCTTAAGAAAGGGCCGATGCTTCGCTTTATGGATGTGTCCGTCATCTGTTCCCCGCGCTTCATGCGCTATATGGAGCAGCTTGCAAGCGATCACGGCCTCATGATGCAGACCTCGGTCCGTGAAGGCGGCGGCAATAACGGCGCTGTCATCAACACGGCGATGGACGGTGTCCCGGTCGTCGTTGCCGGCGTCCCGGTACGCTACATCCACTCCATGAACTGCATCACATCTTATCAGGATTTTGAGGCAACCGTTCAGTTGGTGGAGACTGCTGTAAAGGATCTGACACCGGAAAAGGTCAGCCGTTTCTGACATGAGAAACGGTCAGAAAAACACGGAGGTATAAAATGGACGAAATCGGAATCTGCAAAGTCTGCCACGAGGATCTGGCATATATTGAAGAAGAAGGAGACTGGGGTGTTTACGTAACCTGTCCGATCTGCGGCTCGCACTCTGCCATCTGCGAATACAGCGGTGCGGAAAACAAAGCTGCTGCTGAAACAGAAGCCATCCAGATGTGGAACATGGGAAAGATCATCGCCGAAAGCCGCGGTGAGTGATACAGTCAGGGAGAAACTGCGGTTTCTCCCTGTTTTTTACCTATTTGAACACCCGACACAAAAAAAACACTTGAGGAAAACAACATGGAAAATGAAAAGCTTGCAGAATACCGGGCCCGGTTTGACCGTTTGCCCTATGAAAAGATCTACGCCGCCGATGAGATCACGCTCTGGGAGGAAATGTTCCCGAGCCACGACGGTGTAAAACTCCGCACAGTCTTTGCCCGTCCGAAAAAGGACGGTGCTTACCCGACCATCGTCATGCGGAACTGCTATGCCGGTCAGTATGATGAACTGGTGATCAAATGCGAGGAATTTGCCATGCGCGGCTATGGCGCTGTCGCCCAGATGTGCCGCGGAACCGTAGGAAGTGAAGGGGTCTGGGAACCGAATGTGAACGATCGCAAGGACGGTCTTTTCCTGCTGAATCATCTGGAAAAACTGGACTGGATCCGCTGCATGGGTTATCAGGGTGCCAGTTATCTGGCCTTCACCGGCTGGGTCATGGCCGATGCTGTCCCCTCCAAGATGAAGTCCATGTTCCTCACCGTTTACGGTACGGACCGCCACACTTCTGCTTATAAGGACGGCCTGTTCCGTCAGGACATCCTGACCGCCTGGGCCAAGGACAATGCCGGCCGCCCCGTGGATGCGGATTATATGGAAAGCGCAAAATACCGGCCGCAGGTCGAAGTTGATGAAGCTCTTTGGGGCGGACGTCTGGACTGGTACCGCGACTGGATCACCAATACCTCCCGTTCCGATCCCTATTGGAACGGCGGTTTCTGGAAGGATCTCCGCGACATTCCCGGAAAGATGAACATTCCGGTCTTTGTGGGTGAAGGCTGGTATGACCATCATCTGGGCTCTGCACTGAACGGCTTCAATGCCCTCTCCGACGCTTCTGCTCTGCATTCCACGCTCCGCATCGGTCCGTGGAATCACGGCACCCAGCCGGTCATCAACGGCCACAAGGATGCCGAAAATGCCGGAAGCTTTGAACTCGGCGAGATCTTTGACTGGTTCCATGAGACTCTGATGGAAGAAAAAACACCGGAACGGAAGATCCGCTGCTATGTCATCGGTGCCGATGAATGGCGCGATTTCCCGGAATACCCGTTCCCGGTGAAGAATACCGCGGAGTTTTATCTGGCAGAGGACGGAAAACTGCTGAAAGCGGTTTCCGCAGCTGTTTCCGATACTGATTCCCGGAATACCGACAGCCATCAGAACGGCACCGGTATTTGCATGAATGCCGCCGGCTCCGTCACCTACACCTATGACCCGCAGAATCCCAATCCTTCCCACGGCGGAGAATCTCTGTTTGCCACCTGGAATGAGATCGGTTCACTGCTGCAGCCGGAAGTCAACTATCGGCCGGATGTCGTAAGCTTTGTATCCGAGCCGCTTGAAAAGGATCTTACGATCATCGGCCGGATCGAAGCCGAACTTTTTGTGGAAAGTGATGCCGAGGACACCTGCTTCACCATGCAGCTCATGGAAGTTTTTGAAAACGGCGAAGCCTACAATATCCGCAATGGTCTGACTACCCTGGCGTATCGGAACGGTTCTGCCAGCCGCCTTACCTATGAGCCGAACACTGTGGAAAAGATCCGCATCACCAGCTGGGATGTGGCCTGGCAGATGAAGAAGGGAAGCCGCTTAAGACTGGACATCAGTTCATCCAACTTCCCGGAGTATGCGGTCCATCCGAATAAAGCCGGCATCTGGTCCATGATCAGAGAGACGGTTCCGGCAAAGCAGACGGTACATTTCGGTAAGAATATGCCGTCAAAGGTGATTCTGCCGGTAGAGTAAAACATCCCCCGGGAAAATCCGAGGCTGCGAAGCAGAATGAATAAGCAAAAAGGCGAAGGCCGTCGCCCCGTCCGCCCACCAGTCGATGTTCTTCGATTCCGAACAACGGACTGTCATGTCCGATATACTGATTCATTCCATCAACCCTCTTACTGCCTGATACAGCTTTTCATACCGCGCAAATACCGCCAGATATTTTTGATGATACGATTCCCGCGGCTCATAGGTCTTCACCTTTTTCACCAGCTTCTCCGCAGCCTCATCCAGATCCCTGTACACATGGATCGCGACGCCGGCCAGCATGGCCGATCCCACGGTTCCTGCATCCACGGTGGCAAGCGCAATCACCGGGATCCCCAGCATTTGTTTTACAGTATTGCTATTCCAGGAGGATACATGGATCAGCTGACACTTCGTCTCAATCAGGAATCATTACTGGCGCTCATGCAGGATTTTCATCTGCTGACCGGCATCAAGATCGCTCTTTTTGACACCGCCGGAAACTGGAAGCATGTACCTTTTATGTTCTCTTAAAGGACATGGTCCGCCTGCATCGAACCTCCTTCATTGAAAATCTGAACAGTTTCCTGCTGGCCCATCTGCACGAAGATCTTTCCGTCGATCGTCTGACAGAGGAATTTCACATCAGCAAAAACAAACTCTATGATTCCTGCGGCCGCTACATGCCGATCGGAATCGCGGAGCACATCAAAAATCTCCGGATCGAAGAAGCCCGCCGCTTACTAAAAGAAACCGACTTGCCTGTGAATGTGATCTCAGATAAAGTCGGTTTCAATGATTACAATTATTTCTGCCGTGTCTTCAAACAGAAGACCGGCGTTTCTGCGCTGCGCTATCGGAAAGGTGCCGAATGACTTCTCACTGTTTTCCAGACATCATCATATCGGCATGCGCGTCGTCCTTTTCACAAAGCGTTTCTGCTTCACGCTTTCATGTGCACAACATACGCCCTGTGAAGGCTGAGTTCCGGCACTGTGAACCCATTTTCTTCGTATTTTGCCGGTTTCAGACCTTCCGGTGTCATTTCTTCCACTCGATCGACAGCTTCATCAAACACAAACGAAACCGCCCGCTGCACTACAGGATCTTCTACCGTCACCCCGTCAAAGCCGCTCAGATTGATCAGTTCCAGTTCATATGCGTCATCGTCCAGACGATTGGTGATCACTTCCACGCTGCGATGGGCATTTGTAGTGAAAGGTGCAAGATCAGAAGACCATTCCGTTTCTTTCCGGCATTCTTTTTCATCCGCAGCGCGCCGAAAGGCCGTACAATGCTTCAGTACATCCATGAACACTTTTCTGAAAGCGTCATAACCCTGGCGGAAATACAGCGCTCCGATTTCAAAAAGAATCGCCGCCCCCTGCTCTGCACATACTACACCCGGTTCCTCTGTAAGCACATGGCCGTAGCAGCGTTCCGGCGGACCGTAAGGCGCTTCTTTGACATACGGCAGGATCGAGCTGTAAGCAGTCTTGTCCGTCCGTTCTTTTTCCGATCCTGTAGTGTCCGTCTCTCCCACCGGCACCCATCTTCTTCGGTCTTCATAGACCCAGTCCTGCTCGGGGAAGGACCGGAAAATTTCCTTGGGAGTTGTTTCAAAATAACCGCCGCGAACTGCGTGCTTTTCCATGAGTGCTGAAACACCGGTAAACTTCTTCAAAAGCTCCGGCTCGTCCGTAAATGCGCCGGCCGTGAGGATCACTTTTCCTTCAAAACGCTTCAAAACATTTCTGAGGCCGTTCCCTTTCAGCTTTCGGATTCCCGGGACAATGATCACGCCGGCTTTTTCCACATCGATCTCGCACCGGCTTACCGTATTCTTTTCAACCCCGGCCAAAGGCTTCTTGCCCTCATCGACTGCTGTATTTTCAGCAGGGATCGCCCCTTTTTTCTCATAATCGGTCTCATCTGTGTCAATAATTGTGTCAAAAGCCACATGAGAGTGCTTCAGTGCCTTAAAAACGCCCCTGTATTCATCTGTAACTCCTCCGGTGTAAGGAGAACCCGGATTCACAAGGAGCACTTTTCCGAGGGGTTTTAAGCGGTCATACAGAGCCTGATGCATTTCCTGAAAGCGAAACACCTCTTCCACGCCCGCAAAGTTGCTGCGGTCCGGATAATCCGGAAACGCACCGATGATGCACCAGTCCAGATTGCCGCGGTTTGCAATATTCTCGTAAAGACGGATGCGATTGAATGCATCGGACACGCCCATGAAACGGTAGGGGATGTCAACGGCATTGATGCCCACGTTGCAGGAAACCTTATCCGTAAATGTATTTTCAATGCAGGACACATTGTCCGATGCGGAATAGATCCACATGGGGAGCGGCCGGTCCACGGCAGTGTTCGTTTCCGTGCGGATCACATCGACGGCATGATCGGTATAGGTGCTGAGGGCAGTCTCCGGACGAACCTCATGAATGGCGCTGCGAATCTTTTCCAGAATGTCATTCACTGTGTAAGCCTTGAAGTCCTCGTACTTCTTCCACGCTTCTGCCCGTTCTTCCGGCGACGCCGCCATCAGCTTTGCCAGGCTTTCATTACCTGCCGCCGGCTCCGCCTCTATTGCGTGTGACTGATACTTTTTCTGCTCCGCCTCTGCTGCAAGTGCCCTGAACTGCTTCGGATTCTCCACAAGATCCAGATCACCGTCAAAAAGCTCCCTGAATCTCCGCTTACAGTTTTCACAGCGGCAGATGCCAAAGTATTTGCCGTCATAATCATTGGTCTGATAGCCGAACATGTTAAAGAAGATCACATCCACCGGATATTTTCTGAGAATTTCCTGCAGCATTTCCGGCGTACGCTTCTGCTGATAATCGCTGTTTAAGCAGGTCACGACCGTCCGATTGTAATGGATATGCTCACCGCGGGCATTCTGCAGAAGCCACTCCGGATGAACATTTTCAAAATCCTCGTCCACCTTGCTGACGTCAAAACGAGCATTCACACGAATACCGTTTGCGTGACATTTTTCAATCAGTTCACCGAATTTGTCGCCCTGCAGATAGGGGGATCTTTTCTGGCATTCCAGCATGGTTTCGGAAAAAGCCGTGATCCCGCCGCATCCCAGCTGCACCACGTTCGCATGCATCTTTTTCAGCATGCGGATCTCCGCGTCCACGTCCATCGCCCCGTCGATGTCTCTTAAATTGTTCTGAATCATTCGGAATTTGTGTTCCAACCACCAGCTGCCCATATGATTTCTCCTGTTATTCTTCCTCATCAAAACTATATTCCAGAATATCGCCCGGCTGACAGCGCAGCGCTTCACAAATGGCTTCCAAGGTGGAAAAGCGAATCGCGCTGATCTTGCCGGTCTTCAACACGCGATCAATACCCGCTGCGATACGAATCATTTTCTCATTATTCATTCCATTATCATCCATTTAAAGTTTCGCGAATATTAATTAAGGTTTATCGTTAAATTATATATGATTCACATTATTTCAAATGTCAAGCGGTTTTGAAATGTCTTACAAAACTCCGCAGCATCGTACGCTTCAGGAAAGCTGCCGCCTGTAATCACCGCAAGCTGCACATGTGACATTCCGGGAACAAAACGCCCGGGAAGTTTCCTTCCCGGGCGCTGCCGTATGTTTGTCTTCATTCAGGAAACCACGTTTGCTCCTATTCCGCAAACTATGCCTGCCTTACTCTTCGCTCACAATGTCTGCCACTTCCTTATTCAGGCCGGTCACATTCACATTGCGGTTGACCTTTGCATCATAGGTTTCAGCCTTCATGACTTCCACCAGATCCAGGCCGGTGACCTCCTTCATGGTAGCGATGGTCTTAGCCAGTACATTCGGTACATAGCTGCCCATGCTGGACACACCGTTTCCGCCTTCTGAAGAACCACCGTCAATGATGGTGACCTTGTCGATGTTTTCCAGCGGCTTTGCAATGGCTGCTGCCATTTCCGGAAGAGCATTCACGATCATTTCGATCATGGCGGCCTGGCCGTACTTCTTCATGGCTTCTGCCTTCTTTTCAAGCGCCTCTGCTTCTGCGATACCCTTGGCTTCAATGGCTTTTGCTTCAGCTTCACCGACGGCGCGGATACCTTCTGCTTCCTTTGCTCTTGCGTACATGTCAGCCTCTGCCTGGATCTTCCGGGCTTCTGCTTCCTTTTCACGTTCAAACTTTTCAGCTTCAGCTTTTCTCTGACGCTCGAAGAGCTCTGCCTGCGCACGCTGTTCACGTGCGAACTTTTCAGCTTCTGCCTTCTTCTTAATTTCAGCTTCCAGCGTCTGCTCAGTGACTTCTACGCTCTTTTTCTTGAGTTCGATCTCACGTTCCTGCCTTGCGATGTTTGCATTAGCCGTCGTGATCTCGATGGTCTTACGCTGCTCTTCCTTCTGGATCTCATAAGCGGCATCGGCTGCTGCCTGCTTGATGTCAGATTCTTTCTTCAGATCAGCCTGCTTGATGCGCAGTTCGTTTCTTCTCGCCGCAATCTCCGTTTCAGCTGCGACCTGAGCCTCATTGGCGATTCTCTTGGCTTCTGCTTCAGCTACTGCCACATCGCGTTCAGCCTGTGCTTTTGCGATGGAAGCATCCTTCTGGATCTGGGACATGTTGTCCTGGCCAAGTGCCAGGATCAGGCCCTTTTCATCTTCAATACGCTGAATGTTGCAGGAGATGATCTCGATGCCCAGCGCATTCATGTCGGTCTGTGCCTTGGACTGTACCTCGTCACCGAATTTCTTACGGTCGGTATTCAGTTCCTTCAGTTTAACGGTACCGATGATCTCACGCATGTTACCCTGAAGAGAATCCGTCAGCGCTTCAGCGATGTTCTTCTCATCCATGTTCAGGAAGTTCTTCATGGCGATCTTGATACCTTCCGTGTCCGTTTTCACACGGACCTTTGCGACAGCATCAATGTCTACACCGATGAAGTCCAGCGTCGGCACATAACCGTTCGTCTTAATATCGATACTGATCTGCTTCAGCATCAGCGTATCTTTTCTTTCAAGGAACGGGATCTTAATGCCGGAACGTCCGATCAGGATCTTCGGATTTTTCCGCCAGCCGGATATGATAAATGCTTTGTCCGGCGGTGCTTTGACGTATCCAGTGGCAATGATGCCCAGAAGAATGATGATTACCGCAACAACAGCTGTAATTACATAAGGTTCCATTTTTTACCCCTTTCTTGGTATGCCGCAGACTCTTTTCAATCAGTCGATCCTCATTCGACTTTCTCTGTCTGCAGTTCTGCAACGGATACTGTTTTTTATCCGGCGCTCCGTTTTGCCTCCGGATAGTACACAGTATATCACCGCCGCCACGGGGAGTAAAGTAATCTGCGGGCGAATTAAAACCGGTTATTTCGCTCTTCAGTCATTCATCCACTCATCCAAGCCGCTTGTCATGCATGCGTGATTGCCTGCAGCATGAATTTTCGATCCCTCAAATTGTCAAATGCCTTTCCTTTAACAAAAAACGTCGTATCCTCTTCCTCAACGACATTTTCATCATAACCCTCTGTATTTTCCGGTGTGAAACAAAGAACCACGCGTGAAATGCCGTTTCCAAATGCCGCAATGACCTCCTCGGTCGATGCCGGACCAAACACCGCATGCAGCACCAGCGTATCATCTTCTATTTCAGCGACAGCGTATGTATCCTGCGCAGGCAGGTAATAAACCGATTCCGTCATGAACTGCGACAGATAGAACATATAGAGCCCTTCATTTCCGGTCATCGTCATTGTCCCCTGCTGGGGCATTTTTTTCATGACATCGACCATTGCAGCCCAGGCTTCCGGTGTATCCATCGGGATGTTTTCCGTCACATTTGCACCGGAACCATACACCTTTTTGGAGTACTGATACTCATTGCGTTTCGTAAATCCGAACTTCGGATAAAAGTCCAGGACCGAGTCGTTCGCATAAAGATACATGCCATCAACCTTGCCCTCATACTCCTTCATCACTTCTTCCATGAGCATTCCTGCATAGCCCTTGCCGCGATGCTCCGGATCCGTCATGACCGTACCAAGCTGGATCAATTTCAGCACTTTGCCGTCATGCATCATGTTGCACTGATTGACGGAAACATTGGCCACGACTTTTCCGTCGATGACCACCGAAAAAGGATCATAATTCTCTTTCCAGAAGCCGTTCCGGTACCAGTTTTCAAAATTTAACTCAAAAGTTTTTTCTGCCAGTTCATTAAAACTGTCTCTAAGTGCCTTGCACTCTCGATATCCGTGTATAATTTCCATAGAACTCCTATCATTCACCCTTATCCGGTTTTGATAATTTCCCCGTGCTTCAATCCACTTCATATGCAGCATATTCATGATCATACTCATAGCCGAGCTTTTCGGCCAGTCGCACCGAGTTCATATTCTGTGCATCCCAGCTTGGGTAAAGCCCTTCTTCCAGGCAATTGAGTATCAGTGCGGAGCATGCAGCTGTGGCTAATTTTTTCCTTCTCTCCTCCGGTATGGTGTCCACTTCGATTTCAATGCCTTCAAGATATCTTGTATAAGACGATGCTCCTGCAACGATCCTGTTCTCTTTCATGATGACCACGCCTCTGCCAATGGACAGAAATTGCTCTTTTCCTTCAAAAGCCGAAACAAAATCTTCTG